>PUNB01000071.1 GCA_003552565.1 Lentisphaerota bacterium | reverse complement strand
TTCGGCGGCCTGTTTCATCTGGAACCGGAGAAGTATCGTAAATTCAACGACCCGGTGTTGGTTGTCAGCATCGACGGAGTCGGCACCAAAATCATGGTGGCCCGGCTGATGGACAGGTATGACGGCCTCGGGCATGACATTGTCAATCACTGTATTAACGATGTGGCGGTGCAAGGGGCTGAGCCGTTGTATTTTCTCGATTATCTCGGCATCGGTCATTTGCGCAGCCCTTTATACGAACAGGTGCTGGAGTCTTTGGCGGAGGCCTGCGCGGCTCAGAATGTGGCGCTGCTCGGCGGCGAAACCGCCGAGATGCCGGGCATGTACGGTGACGATTTTGATTTGGTCGGCTGCATTACTGGTGTGGCCGACCGGGGGCGGCTGGTCACCGGTGACGCGGTGACTGCGGGGGATTTGATTATCGGTCTCGCCGCCGAAGGGCTGCATACCAACGGCTACAGTCTGGCCCGCCGAGTGCTGCTGGAGCAGGCGGGATTTAACGTGGACTCGCGGCCGTCGGCCTTGGGCGGGGAGTCTGTGGGCGAGGCGCTGTTGCGCCCGCATGTTTGTTATTGGCCGGCCATTCGCCTTATGCTGGAACAGGAATTGCCGATTCACGGTATGGCTCATATTACCGGCGGCGGCTGGTATGATAATCTGGCCCGGGTCCTGCCGTCGGGTGTCGGTGCCAGATGTCGTTCGGGTGTCCTGGAGGTGCCGTCGATCATGACACTGATTCAGGAACAGGGGCAGGTTGACCGGCAGGAAATGTATCGCGCCTTTAATATGGGTATGGGGATGGCTTGGATTATTCCGGAAAAGTTCGCTCAGGAAGCGCTGGATTGCTGTCGGCAGGCCGGCACCGAGGCCAGGGTGGTCGGTGAAATTGTCAACCTCGAGGACGACGGTCAGCCGTCAGTGGAGGTGCAATGCGAATAGTTCCGGTCAAGACGGAAAATATTGAATACCGAATATACATCGGCGGCGATGTCACGCGGCAAACGGAAGCTTTTCGGGAATTGTCTTCGCTGGTCAATGATCGCCGCTGCTGGATACTCGCCGATGACCATACAGCTGCTCTCTTTGGCACCCAGGTTGAAGAGCGATTGCGCGAGGCCGGAGCGACCGTCGCCGGCACCCAGGTTGTGCAGGCGGGGGAAAACGCCAAGTGCCTGGAAGTGGCAGGGCATCTCTATGACAAGGCGGTGGAAGCCGGTCTCGACCGGCGTTCGTTGATTACAGCTCTTGGGGGCGGAGTGATCGGCGATCTTGGCGGTTTTATCGCCGCCACTTACCTGCGCGGAATAGACTTTATCCAATGGCCGACAACTCTGCTGGCGCAAGTGGACAGCAGCGTCGGCGGCAAAGTGGCAATCGATTTGCCGGCTGGAAAAAATCTTGTCGGCGCTTTCCATCAGCCGCGCCTGGTGGCGGCGGATCTGCTTACTCTTGATACTTTGCCCAGGGCTGAGTTCGAAGGAGGTCTGGCGGAAGTGGTTAAGTACGGAGTGATAATGGATGAGGATTTTTTTGCATTCCTGGAGCGGCACGCGGATGAAATAAACCGGCGTCAGCCCGAGGTCATGGAGACAGTGGTCGAGCGATGCTGTTGCCTGAAAGCGCAAGTGGTGCAGGCCGATGCCCGTGAAAGCGGGATGCGGGAAATTCTTAATTACGGTCATACTTTCGGTCACGCTCTGGAGGTTCTTGCTGGATACGGGCAGTTATCACATGGCGCCGCTGTGGCGATCGGTATGACAATGGCGGCTGAACTGGCGGCCGAAAAGGCCCTTTTCTCTCGCCAGGATAAAGAAAGACAGACCTCTCTTCTTCGCGAATTCGGCCTGCCGGTTAAAGCGCCGGCGGGTATCGATTCCGGGAAAGCTTTGGAAATCATGCGGCATGACAAGAAAAGCCGTGATCGTAAATTGCGCCTGGTGCTGCCGCGACGGATCGGCGCGGTGGAGGTTACAGCGTTTGAGGAAGAGTCCCGGGTGGCGAGGGTAATGGAGATATGTTGTGAATGA
Organism: Lentisphaerota bacterium; assembly: GCA_003552565.1. Lineage (GTDB taxonomy): Bacteria > Verrucomicrobiota > Lentisphaeria > Oligosphaerales > PUNB01 > PUNB01. The sequence continues at coordinate 10,591 of PUNB01000071.1, read as the reverse complement.
GCGGGAAGCTTACTTTATTCTTAATCTTCTGCCTGAAATCGGTGCGATCCGGGTAAATCAGCTGCTGCGTTATTTTGACGGTCCGGTGGAAGTGCTGCGTGCTTCGGTTGAGGAGCTGAGCCGGGTCAGCGGCATCAGTCGACGTTTGGCGGACATCATTGTCCGCTGGCGGGATAACTGCGATCCGGAAGAGGAAATGCGCTTTGCCCACAAAGCCGGTGTTACGGTGATCTGTCGGCAGGATCCGGAGTACCCCTCTTTGCTTCAGGAAATCCCCGCTCCGCCGCTGGCGCTTTATGTGCGCGGCACTCTGGAGGCGCTGTCCAGCCCGGAACGGGCTTTGGCTATCGTCGGGACTCGGGGGCCGACGAATTATGGGGTGAATATGGCTCGTCATCTTGCCGCCTCGGCTGTTTACAGCGGCTGGCGGGTGGTTTCCGGTCTGGCTCGGGGGATCGACACCGTTGCCCATCGGGCGGTGGTGGAGGCGGACGGCTCCACTGTGGCGGTGCTCGGCGGCGGACTGGCGCAAATTTATCCTCGTGAAAATATCGACTTGGCCCGGGATATCTGCCGGAAGGGGGCGCTGCTTTCGGAAATGCCGATGCGTATGAAACCGAATCGTTTGAGCTTTCCTTTGCGCAATCGGCTGATCGCCGGTTTGTCCCTGGGTACGGTGGTGGTTGAAGCGGGAACCCGCAGCGGCGCTCTGATTACAGCCGCCCAGGCGCTGGAACAGAATCGCCGGGTCTTCGCTGTACCCGGGAGAGTCGACTCACCCCAGGCCCGCGGATGTCATAGTTTGCTCAAAGACGGGGCGACTCTGGTCGAAAGGTTCGAAGATATTGATACCGAATTTGATTTCGGCATTCCTTTCCCTGGAGACAGAGTGGGGGACGGTGCCGAGCGCGAAGCGGACTCGCCGTCTTTACCGGGAAGTGAGAGCCGGTCGGTTTCCAGAAAGACCGCTGAAAGTATGAACCTTTCAGATATTGAACAGCGTGTGCTTAATCTGATCGGCCGGGAGGAGGTTCACATTGACGAATTGATTAGCGCCAGCGGTGAACCGGCGCATGTTATTCTCGCCACGCTCAGCGGCCTGGAAATGCGGCACCTGATCCAGCAGCTGCCGGGCAAAAGAGTCGCCACGGGGTAAATTCATAATTGCGTTTCATGCAAGCGCCGCCAACGGTGCGCGGCTGATACCCCGAGGGAGAGACTGTTGCGGCATAAAAAACTTTGTCCCTAATCCGCCTCAGGCGGATCCCGAACCATGTCTAGTGTTTTTTGACTTTGGAATTAGGTTTGTGATCCGCCTCAGGCGGATTCGAGACAAGGTTATATATTCGAAGTCTCACATAAGCCCGACCGCCGGCGCGAAGCGTGCCGGATACCCCGGAATAGAAACAGCGGTGAATGAGATCGGCGACCTGCCTCCGCCAAAGGCTACGGCATGGCATGCGAGAAAGGTGAACGATTATGAGGCTCGTCATCCGCTCTCGTCGCCCGCTATCGTCAACCGCTTAGTAGGCCGGTGTTTCACATGAGCTGCTATGCCAAAGCGGTGTCAGGCCACCGCACTCCCAAGATGCTTCGCATCAGTTCAAGACACCGAGCCGAAGGCTCTTTCGGAGTGCGGCGTCCGCCTCAGGCGGATCAGCCGCTTTAGAATAGTAGTGGTCGAGAGTGCGGGAAAAGTGAAGTCGCATATATTACTACGGTCGTCCTTGGCCGTAGCACTAGCATGAGGTTATCCGAAAAGGGTTCGGAAACGAGATTAAGGCGAAAGATCAGGGCAAAAGATTAAGGGGCGCACCCGTTTTCCCCTAATCTTTCATCATAATCTTTCGCCTTAATCCAATTGGCCGCGGAACGCACAGCCGCTCCAAAGATGCTTCGCATCGGCTATTTTGCGTTGTCTCGCAGCGAAGCAATACGCGTCAAAAATTGAAACAAACCAACAAAGGCATTGCTGAATGGGAAAATCTGTGATAATTGTTGAATCGCCGGCGAAAGCCAGGACGATCAGTCGATTTTTCGACCGGGGGGTGAAAGTGCTAGCTTCTATGGGGCATGTGCGGGATCTGCCGAATCATCAGCTTGGGATCGATGTGGCTGATAATTTTCGACCGCGCTATGTCCTGACGGATAATGGCAAAAAGGTGGTGAAAGGATTGAAGAAGGAGGTTTCGGGGACGGAGGAAATCTATCTGGCCACAGACCCTGACCGCGAGGGCGAGGCCATTGCCTGGCACCTCAAGGAGGCACTGGCTCCCCATACCAAGGCTGAGTTCCATCGGGTGTCTTTTCATGAAATCACCTCCGAAGCGGTTCAACAGGCCTTTGCCAATCGGCAGGACATTGACGACCGTAAAGTCCAGGCTCAGCAGGCCCGGCGGATACTTGACCGGCTGGTTGGGTATAAGGTCAGCCCTCTGTTGTGGAAACACATTGGCCGGGGAACCAGTGCCGGCAGGGTGCAGTCAGTCGCCTTGCGTCTGGTTTGCGAAAGAGAGCGGGAAATTCAGAATTTCCAAAGCCAGGAATATTGGACTTTGACGGCGCATTTCACTCCTTTGAAAAAGGAGACTTCATTCGCCGCTCAGCTGTTCAAGCTTGATGGATCGAAGCCGAATATACCCAATGGAGAGCAGGCGGAGTTCCTGGCGAAGGAGATTGAGGGATGTTCATTCGCGGTTGCTGACCGCAAGGTTTCCCAAAAGCAGCAGCGGCCTTCCCCGCCTTTTATCACTAGTACGCTTCAGCAGGTGGCCGGTTCTCGGTTGCGCATGACTACCAGGCAGACCATGTCCATCGCTCAGCAGCTGTATGAAGGGGTGGACGCGGGCGAGGGTGGCCCGGTTGGATTAATCACTTATATGCGAACTGATTCCTTCGCCGTCGCTCAGGAAGCTCGAGATTCGGCCCGCGAATTCATTAAAGGACATTACGGTGCGGAATATGTGCCGAAGAAACCGAATCTGTACCGTTCCCGTCAGTCAGCGCAGGAAGCGCATGAAGCGATTCGTCCCACCGATGTGCGGCGGACGCCGGAGAAGATGTCCGGTTTTCTGACCCCGCCGCAGCTGAAAGTATATCGACTGATATGGGAAAGGTTCCTGGCCAGTCAGATGGCGCCCGCCAAACTGCGGCAGACTGTCCTGGAGGTGAAACCGGAGGAGACGGGCTTGAAGCATGATTATCTCTTCCGTTCGACGGTTACCGAAACCATTTTCCCGGGGTATGGCAAGGTGTTTAAGGATCGGGATATAGACGAGGAAGAGCAAAAAGAGGAGAACAAGGCGCCGGCGCAGCTGCCGGAAATGAACAAGGGCGACACCTGTAAGCTGCTGAACCTGGAGCGGGAGCAGTCTTTCACGAAGCCGCCGAACCGTTTCTCCGAGGCCACACTGGTGCGTGAACTGGAGCAGAACGGCGTTGGTCGTCCGTCCACTTATGCTTCCATAGTCAATACCATCCAGGAACGTAATTATGTGGAAAGGCAGAAAGGGCGGCTGATTCCCACGGATCTCGGTTTCCGGGTCAATGATTATCTGATTGAGCGCATAGACCGAATTTTTCAGGTCAGTTTCACCGCTGAAATGGAGAATCAGCTCGACTCCATTGAGGAGGGCAAAGAGGATATGGTGCATATGCTGGAGAGTTTTTACAAAGATTTCCTCGACAGCGTTACAGACGCGGAGCTGCTTGATACCCCCGATCAGGAGAAAGTGCGACAGGTACTGGATTCATTTCCCGACAATATGCAGTGGCGCCAGGCGAGCAAGGTCGGTAAAAGAACTTATGATGACCGGAAATTTTATCAGTCCTTAAAAGAACAGGTGGAAAAACAGGAAAAACCGCTTTCCGACAAACAATGGCGGGCCTTACTGGCGTTGGCGGCCCGTTACGAGGAGCAGATGCCGGAATTCTCCCGTTTGGCCCGGGAGCTGGGGATCGAGGAAGAAGTCCGGCAGCTGGCGGAACATCACCAGAAGCAGGATCAGCGGAAACAGGAAAATGCTGAAAACGAACCAGCCGCCAAGTCGCTGATTGACGCACTCAGCCAGGTGCAGTGGCAGCCGCCGGAAAAACGGGGTAAGAGAGTTTATGATGATTCCAAGTTTTATAATTCCCTCAAGCAGCAGGTTGAGCAGGGACGAAACCTTTCTCCAGCTCAGCTGCAGGCATTGAAAAAACTGGCCTTGCGCTATCAGGATCAAATTCCTAGTTTGGAACAGATTCTGGAAAAACATAATATTCAGGCCGAGGATGAGGCAGGGGACGAAAAGAAGCATGAAATCAGCCAGGAAGAGAAGGAAAGAGTGGCTGAAATGCTTAATATGATGGAGCAAATCAAAGAATGGCGGCCGCCGAAAAAAGTGCGGGGAAGAACTTACGACGACCGTCAGTTTCTGGAATCATTGCAGCAGCAATGGCGGAACAAGGGTACTCTTTCCTCTCGCCAGATCGCGGCTCTGCGGAAAACCCTGGCGCAATACCGCTCCCAGATTGCCGACTATGAAACACAGGCGGAAAAGCTGAAACTGCCATTGAAAGAGAATGCCGGCAAGGCAAAAAACAATAACTAGACCCTCTGCGAAAAGGGGATTAAGCCTAGTTTTGTGCTCACCTTGTATCGCACTTCGTCTGATTTGTGCTCAAGCTCGACAACGCCGGGACTAGGTGCGAGACAAGGTGCGAGACAAAGTGTAGTAACGCATCCCATGGGACGCTTGTGATTCCTTTTATGAAACACGGTTCGTCGTGCTTCGTTCTTCGTTTGTCGTTATCAGTGTTAATCAGTGTCCATCCGCCTGCCTGATCCACTTAATCGTTGTGGTTGGATGAATCTGTAGTTTGCCTTTTTATTGTACACATAATCCGCATTGAAGAAGTGCATTTAAATTAATTAAGTGGTCAGGTGGTTTTATTTCCTACTTTTTTTCACCACGGATTAACACGGATGCACACGCATAGGGTCATGGTTCTTCGTCAGCCGCTGTTTCCATCCGGGGTATCCGGCCCGCATCGCACCGGAGGCGGTTCTTATGTGATACACAATTTTGAATATTGAATGATGAATTTTGAAGTGGAACTTGATGGTCTGTCCGAAACTCAACATTCAGAATTCAAGATTTAATATTCATTATTATGGGAATATGAATGGAGCGGCTGCGGGGATTTCTTGTGCCTGCAACACAAATATTTTCCGCTAGCCTTTCATTGTCCAGCAAGTAATTTTTGAAATTAAACTCTGTCTTCCTCTGCGGTTTCCTCGAGTGAGCGAAGCGAATTTATCCCGTTGCATTTGGCTTTGCCAACCTTCAAAGAAGGATGCAACTGGGACGGGTGGTGAAAAGACTCGGAAGAGGATCAAGAGAAACGGGTTCTTCTTCACCGCCCATCGTACTGTCCAGGCGGTCAGATGTATCCAGTCGGAGATTTTAGAAGGCATAAGATAGCCCCGCTCAACCAGAAAAAGCCCGGCCCGCATGACGAACGAGAAAGCGGCCTCTGGTTTTTCTTTTATGTCAACGTCAAAGTCTTGTGCAGCTGCTTCTAGGGAATCAAACGTTGTAAACATTATTACAAGGTTGACCATATCGCGTCTGAAAGGTTCACGCAGAAAAGAACGCAATTCCGGCCAACGTTCATCCTCGCCAAGTTCATACTCGAGCCAGTCTTCACATTTCTCCGCTATTGTTTCCATGTCCGCTTTCACAGCTTCAATGTGCTTCAGGCAATCGATGGTACCGCGAAAACGCTCGACATAAACCGAAGCGTTTCCCAGCGGGCTTTCAAGGTGCAGGAAACGTCCGTACTCACCCACATCCCGCGGCATCTCCTCCTGAAATCTTCCGGTCGCCCGTAATCGTTTTCCGGCTGTTTGTTGCAACCAACGTACCGATGACTGACGGATAACTAATTGTATTTTTGAAGTGTTTGCATAATCCGCCCCGCAGCCATATATATTAATCAATATTTCCCGCAAAAGAAAGTCAGAATTACTGAGGATAAAAATGGACACACAAGGAGACGGAGGAAGTGCTGAAAACAGAAATTAAAAATGCATTTTCTGTTTGCATTAGGGGGGGAATAAGATTATACTGAGCATTTTAAATAATTGCTCAAAAACTTTGCAAAAAAACTTAATAGTGCTGAAGTAATAATGATGGTTACAAAAGCATAGAGAAGGATTTATACCATGTTTTACAGGAAGTGGGACAGAAATACCATTGTCAGGCACATTATGGAGTTGGAGGCAAAGGGTGAACCAATATATTCTTCATACGTAAAGACGCATTATCCTCTGCTCCATCAGGCAGCATTTCGCAAATTTGGAAATTGGGAGAATGCGGTAAGAACTGCCGGTTACGATTATAACAAAGTGAGGCGATACCAGTTCTGGAGCAAAAAGAAAATTGTAGCCGAGATACGCAATGCCTGGAAAAAAGGGGAAGATCTTTCCTGGCGCGAATTCTCTAATAGCAGTTGCTATTCAGCCCTGGCTGCAGCTGCGTTAAAAAAAAGATATTTCGGATCCTGGCAGGCAGCCTTAAAAGCAGCCGACATTTCCCATGAATCAGTCTCCAGGTATATGCAGTGGAACGAAGAACGAATAAAATTAAAAATCCTTGCCTATAAAAAACGTGGGCTTCCTCTTTCTCTGGAGTTTATCCGTAACAATGATTCCAGGCTTTATTACGCAGCCCGTCGACGATTCGGTTCATGGCAGTCCGCACTTAAAGCAGCTGATAGTGAGTAAACCCCATTACATGGTAACCTCGTTTTCAGCCATTTTATTCGTAAAAGGGGCGACAAACCAGGAAATTTCTAAAACTCCCCGAAAAAAGGGCTTTTTGTATCTTTGATACTGACTCCTTACCCTCAATTGCAAAGTTTGCAGAGGTTTAAAAAGGTTGTTTGTTATCTGCACAGTATGTACAAATGCCGATAAAAAACTCTAAAGAAAATCACTTCTTTCCGAACCTGATCAAAGGGCGGCGTTTTCTCATGCCATGGTCGAGTTTTTGGGTGGTTGTTATCTTGAAAGATGCTCTTTGTCGATTATTGTAGTTCTTGGTCAGCGAACGGCTATACGAAACGAAATAAAATAAAAAAGGTACATTATTCATGGTGTTGGAACTTGGAAAATATTCATTTGGCATCGGAGATCGTTTCGGCTGTCAGGGTAAAGCGCAGCTGCAGGCCTTTGTCGAGGCGAAAGAGGCGGGTGTCGATGTGGTGCCGGTATGGAATAAATCATACCGTGAACACAGCACGATAAAAACCGAGCCGGAGTCAGTGCGCCGGGAAGCAGACAGTGCCGTTGCGGCTCTCAATTGGAAGGCTCCTTATTTCGTGGACGCGGATCATATTAACAGCGGCAATGTGGATGGATTCCTGGGTTCCTCTGATTTCTTTACCTTGGATGTGGCTGATGCGATCGGCCGCGCCGCGGATTCTCAGAGCCTGGATGACTTTGTCAAGCGTTACAGTTCCTATGTCGGCGACTTGGAAATTCCGGGAGTGGAGAAGAAAATCGAGGTTACGGAAGATTTTCTGCGCACCATTGCCGGCAAGTATTTGTACGCTGTTCAGCAGGCGGCGGAACTTTATCAGCGTATTGCCCGGGAGAAGGGCGACGATTGCGTCATTGAGGTCTCAATGGATGAAACCAACGCTCCGCAGCAGCCGGCGGAACTGTTTTTTATCCTGGCCGCCATCGCTGATTGCGGAATCCCGGCTCAGACGGTCGCTCCCAAGTTTTCAGGACGCTTCAACAAAGGCGTAGATTACGTTGGTGACGTGGCCGAATTCGCCGCTGAGTTCGATGCCGACACCGCGGTTATCAGGGAGGCGATTAAAAGATTTGACCTGAAACCCAACCTGAAACTCAGTGTCCACTCCGGAAGTGATAAATTTTCCATATATCCGGCGATACGGCGGACAATGCGACGATTCGACAGCGGTATTCACCTAAAAACCGCCGGCACAACCTGGCTGGAGGAATGTATTGGTTTGGCGGAAGCGGGTGATACCGGCCTGGAGATGATTAAAGAGATTTACGGGGAAGCTTATCGGCGCCGGGAAGAGCTTGCCGGCCCCTACGCCACAGTCATCGATATTGATCAGGATGCCTTGCCCTCTCCGGAAGAAGCGGCCGGCTGGAACAGCGATGCTTTCGCCGCCAGTTTGCGGCACGACCCGAATGAACCTCGATTCAACCCCTCTCTGCGGCAGCTGCTGCACGTCGGCTATAAAGTGGCCGCGGAAATGGGCGAGCGCTATCACCAGGCACTGCGAGAGCATGAGGGTACCATTCACACCTGTGTTAAGGATAATATTCTCGAAAGACACATGCGGCCATTGTTTCTTGAGGTTGAAGCCTGAAGGCGGAAACCTGACAGTTTCTCCTCTTTAACATGATGCGCAGTCTCATACAAGTCCCGACCGCCGGGCGCTTTCGCCCCTGGATACCCCCGAGGGAGAGACTTAGTCTCGGGCAACACCTCGGGAGCGGCCGCGTCCCCGCGAGCCAAAACAGAGTCCGTTCCTTCGCGGCCACCCCTTAATGTTAATGGCCGCGAGGACCTGACACACTTTCAAAAATTCCATAACGGCAGTGATGTGAGATTAGATCTGCCACCAAGTGGTCAGGCAGGCTGCGGCCGTTCCATTTTTCGTGACTTTTTGCATGCCGCGACGTAGGCTTTGCGGAGTCGGGTGTTTTTTGTGGCTATAAAGGACGAAGTCTCACATAAGCTTGACCGCCGCCGATGCGGTGTGGCTGATCCCCCGAGGGAGAAACATAACGAATATTGAATTCTGAATGTTGAGTTTTGGGCAGGCCGGGCAGTTCCATTTCAATATTGTGTTTCACATGAGCCGCTCTACCAAAGCGGTGAGAACTCACCGCACTCCGAAAGAGCCTTCGGCTCGGTGTCTTGAACGGATGCGAAGCATCTTTGGAGTGCGGCGGCCTGACGCCGCTTTAAGATAGTTTCGGTGTCTCATACAGCTGATTTCTGAAAAAAAAAGTGTCGGACCGGGATTCGGCTTAGGAAATAGAGATTTGTGAAACCTTAGACAATCCCATGGGATGGTTGTGATCTATAATAAGCATCGAAATTATCATTTCGTTTGGTGAATTGTATTTCTATGAACCGAATAAGCTTGCAGCAACAACTTGATCAGTATGCCGTACCTGCTGATTTGGCGGTTTCTGGGCCGGATGACAAGCCGGTCTGTACGGCCTGTGGTCATAAATGTGAATTGGCGGAGGAAGGAGCGCGGGGAATATGTCGTTTGCGGTTTAATCAGAACGGCAGGATAATGGCTCCTTTTGGGTATGTGGCAGGAGCGGCCTGCGATCCGATCGAGAAAAAGCCGCTTTACCATTTTTATCCAGGCTCCGAAGCTTTCAGTTTCGGTATGCTCGGCTGCAATTTTCAGTGCGAGTTCTGCCAGAACTGGATATCCAGTCAGGCTCTGAAAGAATCACGGGCAGGGACGGATATTCAGCCTTGTTCCGCTGAAAAACTCATTTCAACCGCCCGTTCGAAAAATTGTCGAGTGGTCGCCGCCACTTACAACGAGCCCTTGATCTCTACTGAATGGGCTGTCTCGATTTTTCGCCTGGCTCGTGGGCAAGGTATGGCATGCTGCTATGTAACCAACGGTTTCGCTTCCATTGAAGTTCTTGATTATCTGGAACCTTGGCTGGACGCGGCCAATGTGGATGTCAAGTGTTTTAGTGATTCATCTTACCGTCGGCTGGGAGGCCGCCTGCAGCCGGTGCTGGATACGGTGCGGGAACTGCGCCGCCGGGGAAAATGGGTGGAGACAACCACGCTGGTGGTGCCCGGGTTTAACGATTCTGAGGAAGAATTGCGCCGATTGACTGAGTTTCTGGCTTCCGTGGATCCGCTTATGCCATGGCATGTAAGCGCTTATCATGCCGACTATAAAGTGGCCGATACCAGAAACCGGACCCCGCTTGCAACACTTTATCGAGCTGTTGAGTTGGGGCGGGAGGCCGGCCTGAAGTATATTTATCTAGGCAATGTCGCCGTTGACGGAGAGTTTGTCGATACTCGGTGCCATGAATGTGGTGAAATTTTATTCCATCGACAGTCTTTCAGTGCTCGACAAACAGAGAGCTTTGCAGATCATAAATGTCTGAAGTGCGGAACTGATATTCCGGGGCGCTGGAATTGAGGAAACTCGGCTAGGGGCTGAGGAACAGAAAGTCGTGAAAATTTTTATTAGAACCACGGATTAACACGGATAAACACGAATAGGGACGAGGTTCGGGATCCGCTTTACTCGTAATTTGCTCTCGTTCCGCCTGAGGCGGATTATCGTCAACCGCCAATAACGACGAACGAAGCATGACGAACCGTGTTTCATATAAGCCCGACCGCCGGCGCGAAGCGCCTGAGACCCCGTAGAAGAAACAGGGAACACTAATAATGAATAATGAATTTTGAATTCTGAATGTTGAGTTTCGGACAGACCAGACAGTTCCACTTCAAAATTCATCATTCAATATTCAACATTCAGAATTGTGTTTCATACAAGCCCG
>PUNB01000097.1 GCA_003552565.1 Lentisphaerota bacterium | reverse complement strand
TGGCTGCTCGCCCTCCATTATATGGCCGCGAGGACGCGGCCGCTCCATTTTTTTTGTGGATTTTTGTGTTTTTTGTGGCTATAAAAAGACGAAGTCTCCCTGACACCTGAACACTGAAACCTGAAACCACGAAGTCTCACATAAGCATGGCCGAATTCGCATGAATTAATCAGGCTAGAGAGCAATGGCTTTTATATCGGTCTGCTCGCAGAAGGCGACGATTTCATCGTACAGATGTTCGCCGTAAGCGACCACGCCGTATTCATTGTTCCAGGCCTGGATCAGTTCTTCAATATCGCAATGGGCCTGTACGAAGGCATGGGGCCAGAGGGGAATACCGCATTCGTGCCGCCGCCGGTCGATTTCTTCTTTCGGCGGTTCATTGAAGGTGCAGCGGCTGACCACCATTTCGAATTGTCCGTCCCGGCGGCCCAGGCGGGCGAGGACACCTTTGCCGGCTTTGCACAGGACATCGACCGACAGGCCGCCTGCTTCCCCTTCTGTGGGGATGCCGTGTTCGGCGAAACGGGCTGGGTAGTCAGGACTGGCCAGAGCCGGCGGGCAGGCGCCGTCGCCGATGACCTTGACTTCATTGTTGCTCTTGTCAATATGCTGCAGATCTCCGTAATAAACCGGATCCCGGCTTAATTCCGTCAGGATTTTCACTGTCATAAGATTATTGTAGTCGCACAGCGTGGCGGTGCCGACACCATCGTTAAGCATCATGCTCTGGGCAAAGCAGGAGGCGGTGTAATAATCACCGAGTCCCGGGAAGGACTGGATCACGTACATCTGCCAGTTTTCCTGACGCATTAACTTCTGTAAAGCGATATAAAGGCGAATCGACCGAGCCGAGACATCATCTTCCGGTATCGGCTGACAGAACCATGGCTGGATTTTTTCCCTGGCGGCTCCAAGTTCCTCCTGAGTGACGGCGTTGGCGGTGTCAATCAGGTCCTTGGTGTCTCTGGTGTCAATATCGACCCCGAAGCTTTTCATCCATTGGGATGGATCAGCGCGTCCGCATGTCTGGCCCATGCCGCGGCCTCCGAAGGCGCCGACCACCGACCGGTTCAGTCTGTTCTTAACCGCCGCCGCCTGACAGTAAGAGGTGATCCTGCTGACTTCCGCGGGGTCTTCAGCGGCTCCGTACACAAATCGATGATTAAGGCCGATTTCATTCATGGCGGCGTGCATGACCCAGCCGCCCACGGGGCGCCAGCCCTGGGAACCGGGGACGGTCCAGATGACAATGCCTTTGCCGGTCGCGGCCAGATCCCGGATAGGAGCGATCAGGTGTGCTGCCCATACCCAGGTGCCGGAGAAGAGCACAACCGCGTCGATATCATCACGCAGTCTGAACGGGTCGATGGCCGCCGCCGCTTCTTCGCGGGAGGCGACTATCACATCATGTTCAACCAGGGACATGCCCTGATTGCGTAAAGCTTCTTTGGCCTGGGATATTTTCTCTTCATTAATGAAGGGTGTGCCCATGGGATCCTGCAGGCCGTCTTTGTGAACACCGAAAACGACGAATCCGACTTTAGCTGTAATCATTTTTTTTCTCCTGATGTTAGTTTAGTTTTCTACCGGATGTATTTTTCAAAAGTTTCCCGCAGCGATGGAATAAGCCGCAGGATATTTTCGTGGTAAATTTTCTTTAACGTTTCATCGGGCAGATCAAGTCCTGAAACTGTCCAGCGGATTCTTTCGAAAGTGCCGTCGTAATCCGGGGAGGCCAGATTTTCTTCATTGCTTTCCAGAAAACGGAAATAAGCATCATAGACTTCCGGCGAGGCCGGCATGTCGGTGCCGAAGATAATCCGATCCTGATAGTCAAGCATAAATTTCCGGGCTTTATCGCGATCCCTGCCGATCTCATCAATCCGTGCGGAAAAATCAATATGCACATTGGGATGTAGGTCGAGGAGCCGGGAAACATAGTCCAGATTTTCGGCGTAATTGGCCACATGCGGGAGGATGAAGACGGTTTCCGGGTGGTTGGCGATCAGGCGATCCCGGCTGGCGATTATTTCTTCCTTGCGAGGGAATCTGTTTTTATCGGCAAAGCTCCATGAAGGATATTTTTTCAGGCTTTCGTAATGTTCATTTTCCGGAGTGACAGGTTCAAAGAAATAGACCGGATCGGACTGGTGAGGCAGCACCGGTATCCCCAGTTCGCCGGCTTTCTCCCAGATCGGCGCCAGCCGGGGATCGTCAATGGCAAGCAGATTGCCCTCAGCGTCACGATAATGCAGCCCCAGTTCCTTGAGCACCTTTAAGCCCTTGGCGCCTTTGTTTACGTGCTCTTCGAGCATGGAAAGGGTTTCAGCGACAAATTCTTCCGCGTTAGAAAACAGCGGTTCTTCCGGGGGTTTGGTAAAGGTGGCGGCGGTAAAACCGTAGAAGCGGTCGGAGCACTGGTTCAGGAAATCATCAATGTTCCGCGGTTCCATTTGATAACCTCCGCCGGCCCAGCTGAGAGCCAGGTTGGCGGTCAGGTCGCAGTAGAGAATCACTCCGGCACTATCCATGACGGCTTCTATTTCCGGATGCCGGGACCAGTCGCCCCAGAGGTGGTTGTGAGCGTCAATGGCGGGAAATTTCGCACGTCTGAAAGGTTTGTTTGTTTGGCTCATGGGAGGTATCTCCTGCGATTTGGCTTATGTGAAACACGCGGTTTCAGGTTTCAGTGTTCAGGTCTCAGGCAAACCCGAAACCTGACACCAGAAACCATTAAACAACTCTCTTCTTCGGGTTATCAGGCATCGCACTGGCGGTCGAAATTACGCATTATACATAAAAGGCCGAGGAAGGTAAACCGCCTTGGCCGTTAGTGTATGGATTGAGTTCAGAATTGCATGCCGCCCATTTCCTGCTCCAGCAGTTCGCGCAGGCTTTGGATGTCGTCGGCTGAAATAACGACTCTCATGTAGGCATGGTTATTCTCTTGCGCTGCCTCCATGTTCTGCAGCATAGGCAGCGGGCGTTCTCCGATCATGAAGCCGGCGAACATGCGGATGGTGCTGATAACGGTGTTTTCCAGGAAAGCGGTCATTTTTTCGGCGTTTTCGTTGTCGGCAAAGACGCACCTCAGGGTCAGATCGGCGGTGTCACCGGCGCGCATGCCCAGTGAAGCGCCTTCCAAAGCCGGCAGGACGCTCTGCAGTCCGGCCATCGGGTCATTCGGTGAAGCTTCCGGTGCTTCCTGAATTGCCTGCTTCATGTCTTCCGTCATGGTGAAGAGTGCGTATGCCTGAGTGCCGGCTTCAATATTCCGTTCCAGCGCCCGCATATTCGGGGAAAGCTGCGCCATCTGTCCCGACGCGGCACGATCAATGGCATCCTGCAACGCCGCTTTGGGTCCCATCAAGCCGACTTTGTTGTCCCCGATCATGGCGAAGGAGATGCCTTCCTCAACCTCCATGTCCATGTCGGCATCGGCTACGGTGTAGATGGTCGTTCCGTTGTGGGTGCTTTCGGATATTTCTGGTTCTTCTCCTTGTTCACTGGCGGCCAAACGGATAAACTCCACCAGCTGTTCGCCGGTGACCGCTTGACGTAAAGTGACAGCCAGAGTCATTTCGAGCTCATTGAAAGCGGGCGGTTCGGGGGCGTCAAAGTCGATGTTTTCCAAATTCATCGCCATCAGGAAAGATGAGAAGTCTTCATTTTCCAAGCCCGTTATTTCTTTGAACTGTTCCTGCAGCTGGGCGAGGTCCTGAGTCTGCATGTCGGCTCCCAGTTGGCCGGCGTTGTCACCCAGTCCTTCAAAAGCTTCTCCAATGGCGGCGCCGCGGATACTGGCGGCATCGTAATAGATTACCAGGTTGGCATCCGGCATGATGGCCGCGCGTGCGTCTCCTTCCATCGCTGTGGGGGTTGGCTCGGCGCAGCCGGACAGCAGCCCCGCAAGCGCGATGACAGAGACTGAAAGGAGAGCCGAGAGAGTTGAAAATGTTCTTTTCATGAGATTTTTAGATTCCTTTTTTGAGTGTTTGAAAATATTATTTCAGATTATTTGCGCATGACTTGCATCAAAGCCTGCAACGGTAATATTACACAGAGTTGTGACAAGTCAAATGAAAAATAACAATATTTTTGTTTTCATGGTGTGTTTGAAGATTTAAGGAACTTTGCAAATGTCTTCGTTCAGGGCGGCACCGCGCGGACTGCGGCTGCACATAGGTATATTCGGTCGTCGTAATGTCGGAAAATCATCGATATTGAACCAGCTGACTTGCCAGGATGTGTCGATTGTGTCGGATGTGGCGGGCACCACGACGGATCCAGTGGAAAAGCCGATGGAACTGCTGCCGATCGGCCCGGTTTTATTTATTGACACCGCCGGCATTGACGACACGGGGGTTCTCGGCGAGATGCGTAATGCCCGAACCCGCACTGTTTTTGACCGTACCGAACTGGCTTTGCTGGCAGTTGACGCCACCCAGGGATGGGGACAGTTTGAAGAAGATATAATGGCCGAATTTCGACATCGCCGGATACCGGTTCTGGTTCTGTTCAATAAAACCGATCTGTCGGAGCCTGACACGGCGGCACGAGAGCGAGTGCGGGAATGGGGGGTGGGCAGTGTGTGTATGGACGCTCTTTCCGGCGCTGGGGTTGACGATTTGAGGCAGGCATTGATCAAGGCGGTGCCGGATGAATACCTGAGTCCTTCCAGTATTGTTGGTGATTTAGTGCCTCCCGGCGAAACGGCGGTGTTGGTGACTCCGATTGACAAGGAAGCTCCGAAAGGGCGTCTGATCATGCCGCAGGTGCAGACGATCCGGGATCTGCTGGATCATGACGCCTGTTGTCTGGTGTTGAAAGAGCGCGAACTGCGCCGGGGTTTGGAACGGTTGAAAGAACCGCCGGTCTTAGTAATAACCGATTCACAGGCTTTCCTGAAGGTTGCAGCGGATACGCCTGAAACTGTGCCGATGACTTCCTTTTCCGTTTTGTTCGCCCGTTTCAAAGGTGATCTGGAAGAGTTCGTCCGCGGCGCGGCGACGATTGAAAGATTAAAGCCGGGAGACGAGGTGCTGATTGCCGAGAGCTGCTCCCATCACCCCATAGAAGAAGATATAGGCAGGGTTAAGATTCCCCGCTGGCTGCGTCAGTATGTCGGGGGGGATTTGCGAATCAACCACTGCCAGGGTCATGACTTTCCAAAGGAATTGCACGATATAAAACTGGTAATTCACTGTGCCGGGTGCGTGAACAACCGGCGCGAAATGCTGTCGCGGCTGATGACTTGCCGGGAGGCGGGAGTGCCGATGACTAATTACGGAGTTGTCATCGCTTATACATTAGGAATAATTGAACGGGCTTTGTCACCTTTTCCCAGCGCCTTGTCGGTGCTGCGGGAGGGGCGGGAGGCAGTAAAAGATCACTTAACAAAGGAACAACTTCAATGAAAAAAGTACAAAAGAGAGTTTTTTTTGAGTTCTTTTCCTGGGCGGCGCTCATTCTTATGCCGTTTCTAGGCGGCTGCCGCACCAGGCATGAAGTGGAGAGCGCGCATAGGATTGAACCGGTCGAGGTCAAGCCGATTCATATTACCATTGATGTGAATATTCGCGTTGATCGGGCACTGGACGATTTCTTTGGAGATCTGGATGAAGCCGACGAAACTATTCAGTAAAGTACATAAAAATAAATCATGGAGATTTTACAAGATGAATAAGCATAAAGTGTCTTTTGTTTTACTGGTGTTGTTTGCCGCGGGTTTGCTGACAACGTTTTCAGCGGGGGCGGCGGATCTTGCACAGCTGCGCGAGCGGATGCGGGTAAGGATTCCGACAATCAATGAGTTGAAGCAGGACGGTGCTGTCGGTGAAAACAATCAGGGATATCTGGAGTGGCTGCGGGACCCCGGGGACTTATACGATGAGGAGGAACGAGTAAATGAATACGAGGAGAAAGTGGAGGCTGAAAACAATGATCGGCGGCGAGTGTATTCCTTGATTGCCGCGAGCCAGGGAGTGGAAAAAACCCTGGTGGGTGAACGGCGAGCGAGTCAGATAGCCGCTTCCGCGGTACCCGGAGTGTGGGTGCAGCGGGAGGACGGAGAGTGGGTTGAAGTACCGGAAGAAGAATAGAAAGGCAGTCAATGGATCAGAAAAAAATTCGCAACGTGGCAATTATCGCCCATGTTGACCACGGCAAGACCACTTTGGTCGATCAGTTGTTCAGACAGAGCGGCATGTTCCGCGACAATCAGAAGGTTGATGAGCGGCTCATGGATTCTTTGGATCTTGAGCGCGAGCGAGGGATCACCATCGCCGCCAAAAACGGCGCCTTCGAGTATGAAGGATATTGGATAAACATCATTGACACACCGGGGCATGCCGATTTCGGCGGTCAGGTGGAGCGGGTGATGAAAATGGGGGACGGCGTCCTGCTGCTGGTGGATGCCCAGGAAGGTCCGATGCCGCAGACATATTTCGTCTTGAAAAAAGCGCTGGCGCTGGAACTGCCGGTGATTGTTGTGATTAACAAAATTGACAAACCTTCGGCGCGTTGTGATTGGGTTCTCGATCAGGTGTTCGATCTTTTTGTCAAGCTGCACGCACCCGAGCACATTCTGGATTTCCCGGTCATCTACGCCTCGAGTCAGGATGGCTACGCCACTCTCGACTCTGAACAGCGGGAGGGCGACATGCAGCCTTTGTGTCAGTTAATCACGGAGCGGATTCCTCCCCCCGCCGGGGATCCGCAGGCGGCTTTGCAGATGCTGGTGAGTTCGATAGATTACTCCCCCTATCTCGGTCGTCTGGCGATCGGCAAGATCAGCAGCGGCACTTTAAATATTAATCGTGACGCTGTGATTGTCAGTCCTGAGACAGAGCCGGAAACCGCGAAGATCACAAAAATATATCGGTTCAAAGGCAATCAGATGGAACCTGTTGAACGGGCGATCGCCGGTGAGGTTGTGGCGGTGGCGGGTATGGATAAAGTAACGGTCGGCATGACTTACGCGGACCCGGCGGTCCCGGTGCCTCTGGAGCCGGTGCGGGTGGACCCGCCGACTCTGTCCATGAATTTCATTACCAACGATTCGCCTTTCGCCGGCAGGGAGGGGACTTATGTCACCTCGCGCAATTTAGATCAGCGTCTGCAGCGTGAACTTTTGGCCGATGCCGCTCTGCAGGCCGAGCCTTTGGAAGAAGGCTCCGGGTTCAAAGTTTCCGGCCGCGGCGAACTGCATCTGTCTATTCTTATAGAGCGGATGCGGCGTGAGGGTTACGAGTTCCAGGTCACCCGTCCGCAGGTGATTACCCGTTATGAGAGCGGCAAGCTGATGGAGCCTTACGAGGAGCTGACGATCGATGTGGATGAGGCTTATTCCGGCAGTGTCATAGAAACATTGGGAAATCGCAAAGGGCAGATGACAAGCATGGAGAGTCAACAGGGAATGATACGCTTGAATTATCGAATTCCCACTCGGGGGCTCTTGGGGTTCAGGTCGGAATTTTTGACTGAAACTAAAGGGATGGGGGTAATGAATTATGTGTTTTCCGGTTACGGCCCTCATGGCGGCGAGATTCGGCGTAGAAAAACCGGAGTGCTGGTGGCCATGGATGACTGTGTGACGGTCTCTTACGCTCTTTACAATCTGCAAAGTCGCGGCAGGTTGTTCTGTGGTCCCGGTGTAAAGGTTTACCGAGGGCAGATTATTGGAGAACACAGCCGCGACAATGATTTAGCGGTTAATCCGGCCAAGGGTAAGAAATTAACTAATGTTCGGGCCTCCGGCAGTGATGAAGCCGTGGTTCTCACTCCTCCCCGAACTATGAGTCTGGAAGACTGCGTGGATTTTATTGAAGAAGATGAACTTGTGGAGGTTACGCCCAAGTCAATCCGGCTGCGCAAGATAAATCTTAAATTTAAGTTCTAAGTCTAATTCGGACGTAATAATACGTCCGCGCGGTAACTCGGCTCGGACGGCGGAATACATGCGCGCGGCAACCCGGAGTGAACGGCGGAATACATGCGCGCGGCAACCCGGAGTGAACGGCGGAATACATGCGCGCGGCAACCCGGCTCAGACGGCGGAATACATGCGCGCGGCAACCCGGAGTGGACGGCGGAATACATGCGCGCGGCAACCTGGTTCGGGCGAAAAAAATACGCTGTTTTAATCCGGTGTTCCCATCTGCTCTTTTGTGATTTCCGCTTTTTCCAGCACTTGTCGGTAGAAATCTTTGCCACCAGCGGCGATGCTCCAGGGCATTATAGCGCCGCGGGAATTCCAGTAATCGATGCGGCTGATGTGGGTGTTGTCGATTAAGCGCTGAACTTCACTTTTCAGTTTGCGGGTTTTCAGTGTCTTGATAAGTTCCCAAAGTTCAGATGCCTGCGCCCGGGTCTCCGGATTCGCGGCCAGAAGCCTTCTTTTGTCTTCCATTGCCTGTAATTGATTATTCAGTTCCGGGTACAGCCTTTGACTCCATTTTTTTCTCTTTTCCGGATCTTGGGTTTCTTGCAGCTCTCTTTCCGCCTGTTTTTTTATTTCAGGCAGCATGGAAGCGAATTCAGCCAGGTCAATTTGCTTTTCGCCAAGGCGGTTTTGGATATAGCTCGGCGGCCTGAATACAGTTCCTTCGAGCTCTTTCAGCCGGGCAAGGAAATTCATTTTCAGTCGGTGTACCGGGTGCAGACCGTTTGCGATGATACCGGCTTGCCGGAGTTTCTTTTCCAAAACATAGGCCGTTGGCATGTAAAGAGACCCGTGCTCCGGCAAAACCAGGGGGGCCCCGGCATCGGGATCTCGCGCTTCCAGCACTAGAATCAGAGCTTTGCCGGCGATGGCGATGAGGCCGTGCTTGCGCATCTCCTCAAGGGGCGGCTGGTTCTGTCTGTTTAAGCACCAGAACTGATTATTATCTGAAAGCCTTCCTTCCTGCAGGAACAGCGGTGTACGGAATTTTCGGTTCCGCCGGTGCCAAACGGCGAAGAAGGGCAGTTCTCCCTTTTTCCGTTTGAGCGGCGTGAGTTCAGAACCGCTTTCTTTCAAAGCAAGGTTGTAGAGTTCGCTTGCTTTATCATAATCCTGCAGAAATAATCGCAGCAGCGGGCCGGGCGGGGATAACGCGCTGAACTTGTCGGAGGTCAGCTGCAGCCGAATTGCGGAAGGCAGGTGGCGCCGCAGCCATTTGCGGTACAGTTCCGTCAGAGGTGAAGATTTTTCATCATCGGCGGCGTGGTGCAGGAAAGACAGTTCCTGGTCGAACCATTCTCGGGTTCGCCGTCGGCATTGCGTATCCGGGAAGGTATGTTCCAGATTTTTTCTCGCCGATTCCATAAGCTGGCGCAGGAACGGCATGATTTCCTTGACCTCCAGATCGCCGATGACTCGATGCGCCGAGCGGTTGAATAAAAAACTGCAGCCGATCAGCTGCAGGTTATCGGAATCAGCGTATTGTTCATAGAGCTGATCCATGCTCAACCCGAGCTGCCGGGCCAAAGCTTTGGTGCTGAGGCCGGTATGCGGTTCCAGATCCCGTGGATTGCAGGGGTTGCGTCCGAGAAAATCAGTGTAGAAAAGAGCCGCTCCCCAGTCACTGGTGGAATCGCGATACAGCTTTTCCGGCGCCAGCAGTAAATCATCAGACGTGTCTTTGCCGGCTCCACGGCGGGTGAACGCGGTGTCGATGTCTTCTATGTAATGAAAGCCTTTCCAGCCGTGAGCGTGCAGCGCCTGGAGCTTGGGCAATGTGTCCCATAGAGGGGTGGAATTCTGGTCAATAGAGATGAAGGAATGGCTGGACATTATTGACTGAGGGCAAAATTCGCGGTTTTTTCCAGTAATCGGTGTTGTTCGGCCATGATCTCCGCTTTGTAAACCGGCCGAACAGTGGTTGTCATGCAGACATTGTTGACTCTCCCGGCCATGTCCAGCTCGAAAAAAACGTTCAGAATATCACCGCTGCGGGTGTGAACAAGGATAGACTTAGAGCAGTCATGATAGTCATCACCCCACATTTTTTCCAGGCAAGCGACAATGGCGGCGGCGGCGGAACCGGTGCCGCAGGCCAGGGTTTCGCTCTCAACGCCGAACTCAAAGGTGCGCACAGCCAGGTGTCCCGGTTCCAGAACCTGCACGAAGTTCACATTTATGCCCTCGGGTTGAAATTCCGGATGATGTCGAATCAGGCGCCCCCAGCGTTCGACATCCACGGCTTCAATGTTCTCAACGAAGATCGCGGCGTGGGGCACACCGATTTCCATCGTGTGCAGGCGCCATTCTCTGCCTTTCGACGTGATTGAGCGGTTGAAGTTGAAATTCAGCGGATCGGGAATGCAGACACGGGTTTCAGACGGATTTTTTTCCGCCAGCAGTTCTCCGCGGGCACTGCCGGCGCGGGTGATCACCTCGACCTCAGGGCCGGGGGCCAAGCGCTGTTTGACAGCCCAATAAACGAAGCAGGCGGTGCCGTTGCCGCAGAGCCGGGCTTCGGAACCGTCCGGCTCCAGAAAACGGGCTATAATTGTATTTGAATTGCCGTCTTCTATACGATTGGCGAAAATGACTCCGTCGGCGCCGACCGATAGGCCGCGACGGCATAGAGCACGGACGAAGGCGGAAGTTTTATCGGAACTCTTTAGGAGTTCGGAGTAATCTCCGCCGGTATTGTCTAGAAAAATAAAATCATTGCCCGCCGAGTTGAGTTTGGAAAAGGTTATTTTGGATGGAAGCATATACAGTCTTGAACTTGAGGGCGACCTGATGGTTAAGTATGAACACAATGGAAATTTTAATGTGCCTCGTGGAGGCTGTGAACAGGAAACCTTGTCAGATGAAAAATGAGCATGACTTTCATTATACTATCCAAAGCTGAGAATGCAATGTGAATCAGCTTTTGTTAGTTGCGTTCCGCGTTATGTTGCGGACAACCACGAAACTGAGCACTGGTAAGAACAAAAACAATTCATTTCGCAACATAACGCAGAACGCAACATAACGGGACAAGGCAGAATCTTTTCAATCGTCAACCGCTCTCGTCGCCCGCTCTCGTCCCCCGGCCATGCCGATGATGGAATAAACCAGTTTCGCGACCGCGAAGTCGGCGGCGTGAAGTCCGGGTGCGGGTGCCAGTTCAACCACGTCGAACCCCAGAAGTTGTCGATCGGCGGTGATAAGGTTCAGTAATTCTATGGCATCGTGCCAGGATAAACCGCCGGGTTCAGGTGTGCCGGTGGCTGGTATCACCGCCGGGTCGAGGGCGTCGACATCGAAAGTGATATATATCTGCTGGGGAAAATCGGCCGGCAGTAGAGAATTCGGCGGGCGCCATGGCTGACGGTGCAGTTCAACGCTGTCCAGTCGGGGTATGTTCAGCTTTTCCCGCAGTTCATGTTCTTCCCGACAGAGGCTGCGGACACCAAACTGAGCGATCGGAATGTCCAGGTCCAATGCCCTTTTCATGACGCAGGCGTGACTGTAAGGGGTGTTGTGCTATGAATCTCTTAAGTCGGCATGGGCATCAAACTGAACAATGCCGAAAGGAGCGGTTTGACTTTTCTTCAGTGCTTGAAAGACGCCGACGCTGACAGTGTGTTCGCCGCCGAGAATAACCGGAATCGCCTTTTGGGCGAGAATTTCAAGGGTGCGTTTTTTTACTTCCTCTATCAAGGCCGCCGGGTCGGGTGGCAGAATTTGAAGCGGGGGGTGAGTGTAAATTCCGCGTCGGTAAGGTTCGTCTATGCCGTTAAAGTATTCCACCTGTTCCGATGCCCGCAGGATAGCCAGCGGGCCGTCGGCGGTGCCGCCGCCGTAGGTGACGGTGGCTTCGAAAGGCACGGGCAGAACCTGGAACAAGGCTTGGTTCTGTCGGCGGAATTCCGGCGGCGGATCAAGAAAGTACGGGTATTGCTGAACTTTATTCATTTTCGAAATAAGTGTATCCTCGCAGGCCGGCTTGGTAGGCGTTCATGATTCGGCGTCTTTCCGCGGGTGTGATACCGCCTTCCTGGACCGCGCGTTCGGCTTTGCGGCGCATCATCTGGGTGAGTTCCTTGGTTTCATACTCCACATAAAAGAGGACATCGGCCACTGAATCCCCTTCGATTTCCCGGGAAAACTCAATTTCTCCGTTTTCTTTGATCGAAATTCCGGCGACATTAGTGTCTCCCAGGAGGTTGTGGAAGGCGCCCAGGGTTTCCTGGTAGGCACCGGTTAGAAAGACTCCCAGGTAATATTCTTCATCCTCTTTCAACTCGTGTACCGGCAGTGAGCGTTTGACATCATGCAGATCTATGAAACGGTCGATTTTGCCGTCACAGTCGCAGGTGATGTCGGCGACGGTGGCGTTGCGGCCAGGTTTTTCACGCAGCCGGTGGATCGGCATGATCGGAAAAAGCTGATCAATTGACCAAGCGTCGGGGAGAGAACGGAAAACACTGAAATTACCGTAGTAAACATCCGACAGAGAGCTTTCCAGGCCTTCCAGTTCATCAGGGACATATTTTCTTTCTTTTATCAGTTTGGCGATGCGGTTGACGATACGCCAGAACAGCTCTTCTCCCTGAGCGCGCTGTCGAAGAGTAATGGTGCCGTGTACGAACAGAGAGCGGATTTCGTCGCGATAGTAAGTGGCGTCGTGAAAACATTCCTGGGCGTTTTTAGCATTCAGTGTGGAAAGCGTTTCTTTGAGGGAGTGCAGTATGTC
>PUNB01000210.1 GCA_003552565.1 Lentisphaerota bacterium | reverse complement strand
CAGGTCCCCGCGAGCCATAAAAGAGCCCGTTCCCTTGCGAGCACACCTTAATGCCCGCGAGGACGCGGGCGCTCCAGATGTATTGCCCGTAACCAAGTCTCACCCTCGGGGTATCAGGCGCCTTGCGCCGGCGGCGTGGCTAGTATGAGACTTCGTGGTTTCAGTGTTCAGGTGTCAGGGAGACTTTCCTGAACCCCGAAACCTGACACCAGAAAACATTCAAAAGTAACAACTATAATTCCAACAGAGAGGCCAGTAACAGATGGCGGAAAATTTTTATACCGATAATCCGGAGCTTCATTTTCAATTGCATAACCCCGATTTGCGAGAGTCGGTTGAAATGCGGGAAGAAGGTTTTTCGCAGGCGGAGGAATTCCCTGATGCTCCGGAGAACTACGAGGACGCTCTGGACAGTTACAACCAGGTGCTGAAAATGGTCGGCGAACTCTGTGCCGAGTCTATCGCTCCAAGAGCGGAATCGGTGGACGAGATCGGAGTCTCGCTGGAAAACGGCCAGGTTTCCTATGCCCCGGGAACAGTGGAGAACCTTAAGGAGCTGACTGAAGCCCAGCTCATGGGGGTCATGCTGCCGCGCCGGTTCGGAGGGCTTAATATGCCGGTCACAGTTTACACGATGATGACTGAAATGGTTTCCCGAGCTGACGGCAGCCTGCAGAACTTGTTTGGTTTGCAGGACATTGCGGAAACCATTAACCGCTTCGGCAATGAAGACCAGAAATCCCGTTATCTGCCGCTTTTCTGCAGCGGTGAGGTTGATGGCGCAATGGCTCTGACCGAACCGGAAGCGGGAAGCGACCTGCAGAGGGTGCAGTTGAAAGCGCACTATGACAGTGAAAAAAATCAGTGGTATCTGAATGGCATGAAGCGATTCATTACCAACGGCTGCGCCAAAGTGCTGCTGGTGCTGGCCCGTTCCGAAGAGGGCACCAAGGATGGGCGGGGGTTGTCAATGTTCATCTGCGAGGGCGGTCCGGACCTGGTGGTTCGGCGTATCGAGAATAAGATGGGGATTCATGGTTCGCCGACTTGCGAGCTGCAGTTCAACAATGTGCCGGCGGAACTGGTCGGGCAGCGGCGTCGCGGTTTGACCCGTTATGTTATGTCGCTTATGAACGGTGCTCGAATTGCCATCAGCGCGCAGGCGCTGGGTATCGCCGAAGCGGCTTATCGGGAGGCTCTTAAGTATGCTCGCGAAAGAGAACAGTTCGGGCAGCCGATTATTAAATTCCCGGCGGTCTATGAAATGCTCTGCCGTTCCCGGATGGAGCTGGCCGCTTCGCGGGCGCTGTTGTATGAGTCAACGCGTTATGTCGACCTGCGGGACATGTATGAAGAACACAACCAGCATGCGGAAGAAAAAGACCGGGAGAAGGTGCGGCTGGAAAAATATTACTCAAAAATCGCTTCCACTCTGACTCCGTTGGCCAAAGCCATGAACACCGAGATGGCGAACCGAGTGGCTTACGATGGAATTCAGGTGCACGCCGGCACGGGGTACATGAAAGATTTCCCGGCCGAGCGTTTTTACCGCGACGCCAGGATAACCAATATTTACGAGGGCACCACCCAGCTTCAGTACGTGGCGGCGGTCGGCGGCGTTGTGCAGCGCATTCTGGAGCCGCTGATGGATAAAATCAGTCATATGCCCTTCGAAGGCAGGCTGAGAAGACTCGCCAGCAGGGTGGATATGGCGCGCGAAAAGCTGAATCAGGCGGTCAAACAGGTTGAGGCGAAAGGTGACAGCGAGTATTATTCTCTGATGGCCGGTAAACTCTGCGAAATGGAAATTGCCGTGTTTGTCAGTTATCTATTGCTGCGGGATGCCTATCGCGACAAAGAAAAAACCCTGATCGCCGATCTGTTCATTCAAAATCGTATGCCGCTTTTTGAAAACCTTTACGAAGTGGTGACCTCTGGAAATACCGTCATGATTGATAATTATGAAGATATTTTATCCTGATCAACTCATGCGAATTCGGCCATGCGTTTTTTGTTTTGAACAGAAGTTAACAAAGGCAACAAAGGGAAGGCAAATGAAAACTTCGTTTTCATTGTTTCCTTTTGTAAAGGTTGCTTTTTATGTCAAATGGCGACTTTGGTGTCTTTTGTTAATAAACAGGGCGTTCTATTTGACTAATAATGAATATTGAATGGTGAATTTTGAAGTGGAACTGACACGTCTGCCCGAAACTCATCATTCAGAGTTCAAAAATCAATATTAAGCTGCTATACCAAAGCGGTGATCCGCCTGAGGCGGACACCGCACTCCGAAAGAGCCTTCGGCTCGGTGTCTTGAACTGATGCGAAGCATCCTTGGAGTGCCTGACCACTTGTTGTGTAAACGCAAACAGTCAAAGTGATAGCTGTTGAAAACACATAACTCTTTAACAAGAATCGATTCCTTGTTGAGTCAAGTGGTCAGGCAGGCGGCGGCCCGACACCGCGAACCGAAAGTACTACGGTCGTCCCCGGCCGTAGCAGGTGAGCGGCGTGCAAAAGCTACGGCCTAGGACGACCGTAGTACTCAAAAGAGCCTTCGGCTCGGTGTCATGAACTGATGCGAAGCATCCTTGGAGCGCGCGGCATGACGCCGCTTTAAGATAGCTGCGGTGTCTTACATAAACCAGAACGCCGGCGCGGCGCGCAGGGTGTTCCGAGAGAGAAACTTGAGTGTCACAACACTTTGTCGTGTGCTTTTTTCAATTCAGTTTTTTGTTTCCGACAAGGTTCGGGACAAGGTGCGGGACAAGGT
>PUNB01000062.1 GCA_003552565.1 Lentisphaerota bacterium | reverse complement strand
GAACTGTCTGGTCTGTCCGAAACTCAACATTCAGAATTCAGAATTCAAAATTCATTATTAGTGTTCCCTGTTTCTTCTACGGGGTATCAGGCGCCGCGCGCCGGCGGTAGGGCTTATGTGAGACTTCGCGGTTTCAGGTTTCAGTGTTCAGGTGACACATTCAACAAGTCTCTCCCTCGGGGCAGCAGGCAGGATACGAAAGATTTGCGTGTACGAGTAGGTGTACGAGTACGAAACCGTATAACGATACCGCAGCATTTCCCGTACTCGTACACGTACTCGTACACTTAAATCTGTCCTCATTCACGCCGCAATTTTTTTATTAGAACCACGGATGGACACTGATTAACACTGATATAAAACGAACAACGACGAACCGTGTTTCACATAAGCCCGACCGCCGGCGCGAGGCGCCTGATACCCTGAGGTAGAGACTGTTGCGGCATAATAAACCTTGTCTCGCACCTTGTCTCGCACCTTGTCTAGTGTTTTTAGGCTTTGGAATCAGGTTTGTGATCCGCCTGAGGCGGATTCGGGACAAGGTTAACAACGCGAAGTCTCACATAAGCCCGGCCGCCGGCGCGATGCGCCTGACAATCCGGAGCTGGAAGCTCCGGCCACCATCTCGACCGCCGGAGCGAAGCGCCGGATACCCCGAGGGAGAGACTCTACGTACTTTTACACGTACTCGTATACGCTAATCGTCATTATTTCTGACCCCGGAGATTTGAGTGTACGAGTACGTGTACGAGTACGGCACTCGGATGACTGATAACCGATCACCGAGACGAAGTCTCACATAAGCATCCCGGATGCCTGTGGCTTAAACATTAGCCGCGGGTGATGTTATATGTAGACTGAAAATGTAAACCCTGATTAACAGTAAAAGGACAATTGTAATGGCAAGAAAAAGAGCTAAGAAAACATTGCTTCCTGGAATTATTATTGCTGGTCTAATCACTCTGTTGTTTTCTATGAATATATATGCCTACCTGCGAATCGGCGGCCTGGCGGAAAGCTGGTCGTTATTTTTTCTGCCCCGCGGTTTAAGTGCTGGCGCAGCGCGTATGTCCTGGCTCCTGCTTTTGAATAATCTGGCGCTGGTGTTTCTGAGTGGTTTGCTGTTAGTGCGCCGTCGCTGAAATTTCCCTGAATCAGGATCCTGTAAAAAAAAATGAAAACGGATAAAAAGGGGAATGGGTCGAAATGGACAGGTGAAACGGGGATGGAGCCGAGAGACGGGAGACTCAAAGGCACCCGCCTGCTTTGCATGAAAATTAATTTTTACAGATCGCAAAGAACGAAAAGAAATATATTTTATATCACAAACTCTTAGCGAACTTCGCGATTTTCTGTTCAAAAAGTGTTTCTGCCTCGTGGTATCAGGCGCATTGCGCCGGCGGTCGGGCTTATGTGAAACACGGTTCGTCGTTCATCGTGCTTCGTTCGTCGTTATTGGCGGTTGACGATAACGGCGACAAGAACGGATGACGAGTCTCATAATCGTTTACCGTTATCGTCGCCGATCTCGTTCGCCGCTGTTTCTGTTCCGGGGTATCAGGCCCTTCGCGCCGTCGGTCGGGCTTGTATGGGAG
The DNA here is from genome assembly GCA_003552565.1 of Lentisphaerota bacterium. Classification (GTDB taxonomy): domain Bacteria; phylum Verrucomicrobiota; class Lentisphaeria; order Oligosphaerales; family PUNB01; genus PUNB01. The sequence continues at coordinate 39,011 of PUNB01000062.1, read as the reverse complement.
CTTATTGAATGTATTTTAAGGATGAGTTTTATTCATCTTCGGCTAGGTGTGTGTGCACACCGAATCAGCTTTTCTGAAGTTATGTGTGAACCAGAACAACGTTTATGAAAAAACCGAATTTTCCTTATCCAGAGAATCCGCCTCCCTGGCTGGAGCAATGGCCGGTGAGGCAAGATATTGACCGGCAGTTTTCTCTCGGCGTGCGCAACACGGCGAAAATGGTCGGCCAGCGGGAAAATATCCGTCGTCTGGAGTGGACGGATACAACGCTGGAGCTTATCTTGGGAACTCAGCGCCCGGTCTGGAGTTTTGATGGAGAGACATGGCGCCGTTCATGCACCTGCGGTTATCCTGATGCTGCCTGTGTGCATTGCTGGCTGGCCGCTTTTCTCTTTGAGCAGGTATGCCGGGCGGAAGGCTGGGAAACCGGCGGAAAGGCAGGCTTGGAAAAAAGCGGTGCGCCGCCGAAGAAGTCCGCCGAGACTCCGCCGAGAGAAAACAGCGGCTGGCGGCAAAAAGAGCATGGGGGAAATTCGCAGCCTGATTTATTTTCTTCCCCAGTTCAATATTCTTCAAATATTGTATACGAAGATCAGCCGGTTTATCGCCGTCTGGAAGTGGAGGCTGACTTTCATTATCAGCCGGGCAGAGTGGCGATTCGTTTTTACAGTGTTGAAGACGAACACCGAAGGCTTATGAAGATGCAGGAGATCCAGCGACTGGGATCCAGGTTCCAGCAAGGCTGTGTTATGCGGGAACAGTGGCCGGAAGAGGACCGGGAATTTTTAAAATGGCTGTACCAGGAGTACCGGAATAAGACCCGCCGCCATTCTTTTCCTTACTCTTATCCTTATTACTATGGATATATGCAATCAATGCAAAAACCGGAGGAGTTTCCGGAACTTCGCCTCAGCATTGAGCAGAACTTGAACATCCTGAAAATCTTCGAATCCCGTTTTGCCAAGTGGCAGGAGCTTTGGCGCCATGTGCCGGGCAGGTTTATTGAGCGGGATTCGCAAAAGCCTCTTGGAGCGGAAGCGGAAACATGCTCACTGCATTTTGAAGTGTATGCTGAAAATGGTATGATTCGAGTGGCGGCTTTGGTAATGCTGCCGGACGGGACTCGCTATCATTTTCACGAAATCTTCAAGATGCTTTCGGAAGGAAAGAAAAAGGTAATAATCGACGGCAGAATTCTTGATTTTACTCCGCCGGTTTCTTGGAAAATTTTGACTGATTTTTTCTCTCGCAAATCGCCGGGAATCCCTCTCGGCAAGGTGGAGGAATATCTGCCCACGCTTATTCAGAACCGGTTCGATTTACTGGAGGGTGAAATTCTTCAGAAGAAAAAGGAAACCGAGTCGCCGGTTGAGGTGTCCGCTCGCGCTGACGGCGGGGACGTGCTGCTTTCGTTCCGAATGGGAGAAGCTTTCCTGCATCCGGGCGTCAAGGTTCCGACCGGCGGATTAAGGGAGTTAAAGGACGGGCGTTTGGCGTTGACCATTTATGAATCCCCGGTTCTTTCCAGTGTGCAGGAAGAGATTTCCCGGCTGCCTTTGATAAGGGTGGGCGACAGTGATTCTTATCGTCTTCGAGGGCAAATGGAAAACGTCAGCCGATTTCTGCAATTCTGGCATCATCTTCCCGCTGCTGTTAAAAAGGATTATTCATCCGAGCTGGCTCCGCTGCTGGCTCCGGACTTTCCTCTTCAGCCGATGCTCACTTTTGCTCGAAGCAAAGTTTTTATTGATTTACGGTTGTCGTGGCGTTCTGGCGATGCCAGCTTGGAAGACAGTGAAGTTTCCGCGGCCATAGGCCGCTCTCCGCCGGTGGCTCGCAGCAAAGCTGGTTACTGGCTTACTTTTGATGCCGAAAGAGTAAAAAATATTCGGCGTATAATCAGCGAGTCAGGTTTCGGCAGGGGAAGCAGGCTGCGGTTGTTCTGGCCGGACACTCGTAAGCTGCTGTTGAATCTGCAGACAAAAGAAGTGGAATATCAGATTGCCTCCAGGGATCGAAAGCTGCATGAAGAAATAATAAACCAGCCGGAGCCGCAAGAGTTGCCCCTGCCGCCGCGGCTGGAGCCAGTGATGCGGGGTTATCAGAAAGAAGGTTTTGAGTTCCTGTCCGATCGTCTTCGTTACCGGATCGGAGCCATCCTTGCCGATGACATGGGGCTGGGGAAAACTCTGCAGATGCTGGCTTTACTGCAGGCGGTTCTGGATGAGCGCCGCCGCGACACCGAGTCATCGCGGCGGTCGGAAAAACCCTTGGCGCTGGTAGTTTGTCCAGCCTCGGTTTCTTCAGTATGGCTGGATGAATGCGCCAAATTCGCTCCTGATATAAATTGCGCTGTTTTCTCAGGTCCCCCGGAAAGACGGCAGGGAGTTTTACAGCAGGGGAATTGGGATTTGCTGGTGGCCAATTACGCCTTGGTTCGAAATGACATCAGGCTGCTGGAGAACATTCATTTTGAAATAGTCATACTGGATGAAGCGCAGCAGATCAAGAATCCCGAAGCCTTGGTCAGTCAGGCGGTCAAGCGTCTGCGTTCCGATCAGCGGCTGGCTCTTACCGGCACCCCGCTGGAGAACCGTCTTCTCGACATGTGGTCGATCATGGATTTTCTCAATCCTGAATATCTTGAATCTCGTGAAAAGTTCCTAAAAGCCGGCGAAAGCGCCGAGCGGGCGGCGCGGCTCGGCAGACAGGTGGCGCCTTTAATGCTGCGGCGCACCAAAGATATGGTGGCTCGGGAATTGCCGGAAAGGATCGACGAAGTTATTCGCGTGGAAATGTCAGAGTCGCAGAGAGAGTTCTATGATCAGCTGCTGGAAGAAACCCGGGAGCAGGCCAGAAACACCAACACAGCCGTGGAAATGCTGGCTCTTTTGACCCGGCTGCGTCAGGCTTGCTGTCATCCTCTTTTGATCCGCGACCGTAAGCATCAGGTGGAGGAGTCGGCCAAGCACGATGCGCTTGTGGAAATGCTTGAGGAACTTTTGGCGGAGGGACATTCGATCCTTGTATTCAGCCAGTTTGTCCGCATGTTGAAGCTGATCGAGGCCGACTTAACTGCGAAAGGACTGCCTGCCTGGATGATCACCGGCTCAACTCCTGTTGAGAAACGTAGTGAAATCGTGCGCGATTTCAACCAAAGTGAAGATGCCGGAATTTTTCTTCTCAGTCTGAAAGCGGCAGGCACCGGTTTGACCCTGACCAAGGCTGATTATGTTTTTATTTTCGACCCCTGGTGGAATCCGGCAGTGGAAAATCAGGCTATTGACCGTACTCACCGAATTGGCCAAACAAAAAGTGTTGTCGCTTATCGTTTGGTGGCCGCCGACACAATTGAGGATAAAGTTCTGGCAATGCAGAAACACAAGTCTGAACTGTTTGAAAACCTGGTTGCCGACACTGAATCAGAGGCCTCTGTGCCTCTTGGCAAAATGAGCGCGGATGAACTGCGCACTCTGCTGGAGTAGAAGGCGAGGGCAAACACGAGGTTCGTTGATTCTGAATTTTTGTTTGAATGCTTGGCGTGGGGGGCGAAGTGTGGTTGAAGCTTTACTCTGCAATACGCTTAATCGTTTTCTTAACCGCCACCCTCACCCGGTAAGCTTAACCGATGCTCCCGTGCGAAAAAGTTTGTACCATTTGCGGATAAGCCATAGCAAGTGACTGTTATAAAGATGTTTACAGTTTTTCTGAAGGCCGTGTAATAGCTTAGAAGGCTGATTTATCCCCAAAAGCAGAGCTGTAAGGGACAGATGATTCCCGAACGACCCACAAGTTCTCCTCAGCTTCAATGTCGATTTTATAATGATGCATCCGCCGCCGATGAGCAACGGCTTCCCCGGCATCTTCGACAAACTCCTTACTGCCAACCGCAACCGCTTCTGTCCAATAAGGTTCCCGTACTTGGCGATGCCGTTCCAGTTTGTCGCTGACACTGGTCGCATAATACTCGGCAAAAGCACGACTGGAAGCGAATCCTGCAAGCGCCAACAATCGTTCTTGGTCGATTATCCGGTAGCGCCTGCGTTTTCCGACAAGTTCGTCATATCCGCACCAGCGCCATTGACCCGGGTGTTCCGTCTTTCTTGCCCGGACCATGTTTAGGTCGATGTAACGCAGACAATTAAGAAGATGAGCACCACTCTCTATGCGAGTACACTGGTAAGGGTGTTCCCACACAGAGCCTTCATGTCCTTTGCGCTGATTCAGGGATTGAGCGACGACTCCTGAAGCCAATTTCATCATGTCGGCCACAGCGGACCGATCAGTTGCATCGACAACCACATGAGTGTGATTACAGGTGATTGCATATCCTAGCACTGAGACCTTATAACGATTAACCCCTGTACGCAGCCACTCACGGTAAGCGTCCCGTTCTCTGGCGAAGCGAAGAAAGAATTCACCGTCCGAACAGCGATGCGTCAGATGGTAAAGGTACCCTTCTTTCAGATATCTAGATGCTCTGGGCATGTCAATCTCCGGGATTTTTTTAGATTGTCGTTAAAATGCTGATTTTTGATAAAAATCCTGCCTGTAAAGCCCTAAAATCCATCAAATTTATTCATAATATTATATACTGCAATGATTTGCTCCGGCTTAGCCGCAAACTGTGCAGAGGAAACGCACTTTGCCGACGGCATCCGGGTTGTTTGTTTTCAGGGTTTTCTTCCACTCCTTGACGCTCTTTTTTATGCCGTTTTTCCCCACTATCCAGTCGCCGGCAATTTCCGACAGAGGGGTTAAAACAAAAAGCCGCTCTGTCAACAAGGGGTGCGGAACCCGCAGGGATTCAGTATGTAAATATTGGTCATCGAACATCAGGATATCTAAATCAATGGTTCGGGCTTCGTCTTTGGCATGCTCCGCCGGTCGGCCTAGTTCCCGTTCTATTTTTCGGCAGGCGGCAAGCAGTTCTTCCGGAGAGGCGGGCCATAGGCCGACAACGGCGGCGTTGACAAAGTCCGGAGTGCCGGGACGGCAGTCTTCTGGTTCGGTCAGATAAAACGATGACAAGCGGATGTCGGCGAATCCGGATTGTCGCAGTTTGTCCACCGCTTTTAAAATGGTCTGTTTAGGTTTTTCACGGTTTGCGCCGAGTCCGATCGCCGCGTTCATCGGCGAATTGCGGGAATTTTCCGGTCTGTTTTGGCGTGCATGGCGGGGAATCATCGTATACCTATTGCTTTGAGTACTTTTTCCAGAACCGTTGTGGTGGTTTTTCGGGCTTTTTTGGCGCCTTCCTGGAGGACTTCTTCTATTTTTTCCGGAGTTCGCGCCAGTTCCTGACGCCGTTCGCGGGCAGCGGCGAAGTATTCCTGGAATTTTTCCAGCAGCGCTTTTTTCGCATGTCCATATCCCAGCCCCCCTTTCAGATAGGCCGCCCGCATTTCTTCCATTTCCTCTTGAGAAGCCAGCAGTTTATAAAGAGCGAACACGTTGCATTTGTCTGGATCTTTCGGCGCTTCCAAGGGAGTGGAGTCGGTTTGTATTCGCATGATTTTTTCTCGAATGGTTTTATCGCGGCCAAATAATTCAATGAAATTATCATAGCTTTTAGACATTTTCCGGCCGTCTATTCCCGGCACCACCGCTGTTTCATCCCGGATCAGTGCTTTCGGTTCGACCAGTACATCGCCATACTGCCAGTTAAATTTCTGTGCCAGGTCGCGGGTAACTTCCAAGTGCTGTTTCTGGTCTTTGCCGACCGGCACCAAATCAGAATTGTAAGCGAGGATATCAGCCGCCATTAGGACAGGGTAATTGAATAGTCCCGCGTTGGGTGAGAATCCGCGGCTGATTTTGTCTTTATAGCTGTGGCATCGTTCCAGCAGTCCGAGCGGGGCGAGACAGCTCAGTATCCAGGTCAACTGGGGGATTTCCGGAATGTCGGACTGGCGGAAAAGCACCGTTTTCTCCGGGTCGACACCGCAGGCCAGCAGATCCAGAGTCGCTTCCAGGCTGTGGCTGCGCAATTGTTCAGGGTCGGGAAGCTGCGTCAAGGCATGGTAATCGGCAATAAAATAGAAGCATTGATTGTCGGCTTGATTCTGGAGTTCCACGGCCGGTTTAATCATGCCGAAATAATTGCCCAGATGCAATCTTCCGGAAGGCTGGATACCGGACAAAACGCGTTTTTTCGGGGGTTCATTCATAAATTAAGTTTCCTTCTCCTGCTTTAATAATCAGGCCGTTCACTGAACGGCTGAGTCATTTTCAGCCGCGTCAGTTTCTCGGCTGAGTAGGTTTTCACTTCGGAGTGTATACTTTTCCCGTGGCTGTCCATAGTGATAACCAGGGGGAAATGATTCACCTCCAGCTTCCAGATTGCTTCCGACAATCCTTCTTCAGGCCAGAACGGGCCCTGTACGTTTTTAATCAGCTGTGCCAGAACTTGCGCCGCACCGCCGACGGCGTGCGCGTAAACGCATCCGCAGCGACGGCAGGCGTCCAGGGTGGAATTGCCCATGCCGCCTTTGCCGATGATCATGCGCAGATTCAGGGAGCTGATTATATTCGCCATATAGGGTTCTTCACGGCTGGAGGTGGTTGGGCCGGCGGCAATGATACGCCAGCCTCCGGCGGTGTCAGGCAGGATTACTGGACCGCAATGGTATATAATGCTCCGCTGCATGGAAACCGGCGGTTCCTCTGCGGCCGCCAGTCTTTTATGAGCCGCGTCTCGGGCAGTTAACAATTGCCCACTTAAATCAACAAAATCACCGGCGTGCAGTTTTCTAACTTCTTCTTCCTGCAAAGGTGCGGTCAGTTTGCGAACAGGCGGCGGGTTTTTTTCGACACCATCGCTCCCCATGACTCACTCTTCCTCCTCGGTGTATTCAAAGTGATATATTGTTTCTCCTTCGCGGCTCCATCCCAGTTTTTCCCGAGCTATGCGCTCGACTGTCGCCGGATCGTTGCGCAAAGCCCGCAATTCCTGCCGCAGCTGATGCGCCCGAAGTTCCTGTTGGAGCAGTTCCTGTCGCAGCTCTCTTTTCTCTTGGCGGGCTCTGTGGTATTCAGTATGCAGGGGGATCAGAATAAAGAAAGTGCCCGACAGGATGATAACAAACAAAACGGTAAAAAGATAATCAGTCCATTTCATGTTTATTGGCCTAGTGGTTGACTGTTCCAGTATAAATAATCAGCCGTGAAGATCACGGTGAAATTGTTGTTTTAATTTAGCGCAAGAGGACTCTCAAACTGCGCGGCTGCAAAGTATGCTGACCTCGATGGCGGCGGCTCGCCAGTATTCGCAGTTCAATCGGATCGCCGGCACGCTTGTTCCGCAGCGCCTCCGCCAGCTCTTCCTTGCCGCTGATATGGCGGGAATCGAAACTGAGGATAATATCGCCGCGTCCGATTCTGTCCCTGAAATCGTTGTGTTCATAAACGTCGCTGACAATTAATCCCTGTACTTCCCGCGGGAGACGCAGCGCCTCTTTTAGAGCCGTGGACAGCTCTTGAGTCTGCAGTCTTAACCTTTGATCAATCAGCTGCCGGTCACTCATTGACGGAATGACGAATGTAATCAGCTCGCCGGAATCCAAGGTCAATTCAATGTCATCTCCCGGCTCCAGATGCCACAGTTCTCTGCCTGCCTCCAGGGCTCGACGGACGGTGCGGCCGTTGATTGCTTTGATGACATCCCCTTCCCGCAGCCCGCTTTCGGCGGCCGGTCCGTCTTCCTCCACGTCGCCGGCGATCAGGCGCCAGTTGTTTTCGGCGTCAAGATGGTTCAAGGGGGAGAAACCAATCGTGCCAGTGGAAAAATAACGTGGTCTGAGCCATTCAGCAAGCACTTTTTCAAGTCTGCGGACGGGAATGGCGAAACCTATCCCTTCGGCGCCGGCGCGAATTGCCAGATTGATGCCGATCAGTTCTCCTTCGAGATTGATCAGCGGGCCGCCGCTGTTGCCGGGGTTGATGGCGCTGTCTGTCTGCACAATATCATCAAAATGCATTTCACCGCTTCGCCAGTGGCGGTTGAGGGCGCTGATTATGCCGGTGGTTACACTGCTTTCCAGCCCGAATGGATTGCCCACCGCGGCCACCGGCTCAGCCAGATATAGGTCATCCGGCCAGGCAAAGTTGATTGGCGGCAGGTTGTATTCAGAATTATTTTCCGAGTCCGGCTCCAGCATCAGCAGCGCCAAATCATTGACTTGATCGAAAGCTGCAACCCGGGCGGGGTAAGAGGTTTTATCGTTTAACCTTACTTCAATGCCGGAGGCCCTGCGGATAACGTGCAGATTGGTTAATATCAAGCCTGGTGAGGCAATGATCACCCCGCTTCCAACAGGGGTGTTTTCCCGGCGGTAACGTTCGGGCGGAAGCTCGAAGAAATCACGGAAAAAGCTTTCAAATGGGTCTGATACTCTGACCAGCCTCTCGGCGGAAATATTGACCACTGTCGGCACCACCTTTTCGACTGCCTTGACCATCTCCGTGCGCCGGATGGACTCTTCACTATCGCTGCCGTCCGCGAGCACTGGCGTTCTGGCGGCGGTGAGCAGAATGACTGCTATTGTTGTTGTGAGAATATAATGTTTGTTCATGGGTTTTTGACGCTTGCGAACAGGCGGTTTACTTGGTCAATATGGTTGTGGATATTACTATACTCTATATGAAAGCCAATTGCAAAATCTTTATTGACGATCAATTTTGCCAGTTTGCTCTTGCAAACTTTTTAATCGGTTATAGTGTAAAAGCTTTTGCCTGCGATACACAGCTTTCGCCGGTACTGGCCCCTTCTGAGTTAAAGTTGCGGCTGTTGCAAATGGCCGGCGAAGTCCGAATATTTTATTCGACAAGGATTTCAGCGGGTTGATAGTATTCACAAAAAACGAAGAAAGGAAATTATGGAACAGCAATTTGGACATGATCCACTGGAAGTAAGAGATACAACTCACTACAAAGAAGAATACGTCGAAGGTTTCGTCGATAAATGGGATGAACTGATTGACTGGGACGGACGCATGAAAAGCGAGGGTTCTTTTTTCATTGACACCCTGCGTCAACACGGAGCCAAGCGCGTTCTGGATGTCGCCACCGGCACCGGTTTTCACTCTGTGCGTTTACTGGAAGAGGGCTTTGAAGTCGTCAGTGTCGACGGTTCGGCGCAAATGCTGTGCAAGGCGTTTGAAAACGCCTCACGCCGCGGACACATTCTGAGAACAGTGCTGGCAGACTGGCGTTTTCTAAACCGGGACGTTCACACCGAGTACGACGCTATTATCTGCCTCGGCAATTCTTTTACTCATTTGTTTAATGAAAATGACCGGCGGAAAACTTTGGCTGAGTATTACGCCATGCTCAAACATGACGGCATTCTGATTCTGGACCAGCGTAATTATGACGCCATTCTCGATCAGGGATACTCCAGTAAGCACACCTTTTATTACTGCGGTGACGACATCAGAGTGGAGCCGGAACATGTCGACGACGGCCTGGCTCGCTTTCGCTACTCTTTCCCCGATGATAAGGTTTACCATTTGAATATGTTTCCCATTCGCAAGGATTATACGGTCAGACTGCTCGGTGAAGTCGGTTTCCAGAGAGTCAACACCTATGGTGATTTTCAGGAAACCTATCGGGAGGAAGAACCGGATTTTTACATCCATGTGGCCGAGAAAAAATACATCGAAGGAGAATAATTATGGAAAAGCAATATGATAAAGCGGTGGAAACGGCCAGAAGCTATTACAACAGCACTGACGCCGACACCTTTTACTACACAATTTGGGGCGGAGAGGATATTCACATCGGCAAGTATTTAAGCGATGATGAATCTATCTTCGAGGCCAGTCGGAGAACGGTCGAAGAAATGGCCGGCCTTTGTCAAAGACTCGACTCTGAAGCCAGAGTGCTCGACCTAGGCGCCGGCTACGGAGGCGCGGCCCGTTATCTGGCCAAAACTTATGGCTGCCGGGTGACGGCGCTTAATCTCAGCGAAACGGAGAACGAACGCGATCGGCAAATGAATCGAGAGCAGGGGCTGGATCATTTGATCGAGGTGATCGACGCCAGTTTTGAAGATGTTCCTTGTGAAGACGGTGCTTTTGATGTTGTCTGGTCTCAGGACTCATTTCTGCACAGTGGCGATAGGGAGAAAGTGATTGAAGAAGTCGGCCGGCTGCTCAAGCCGGGCGGGGAGTTTGTTTTCACGGACCCTATGAAGCGCGAGGACTGTTCGAATGAAATGCTCCAGCCGATTCTTGACCGGCTTCAGCTCAGCACTTTGGGATCGGTCGAGTTTTATCGCCGGGCGGCTGAAAAGCATGGTCTGCGGGAACAGCGGTTTGTCGATCATTCCGAGCAGCTGCCGGCTCACTATTCGCGAGTGCTGGCGGAACTTGAAAAGAATGAGGCAAAGCTTAAGGGGCAGGTCTCTGAGGAATATATAGCCAATATGAAAAAAGGACTTCGTCATTGGGTTGACGGCGGCAATAAAGGTTACTTGACCTGGGGGATCTTTCTTTTCAAGAAAGCCTGACAGATAATCAACTCATGCCGCGCCACAGCGCGGCATGAGTTGATTCATCTATTTATTGCCGTGAAGTCGCTACACCCTTGAGACCAGTATCAGTGACACTTTTTCATCTTCCCCAAAACGTTTTAGGGGATGGCTGAGCGAGTTTCGTAGGTTGATTGTCGGAACTTGCTTTTATTGTAAGTTTCTAAGTTCCCGCGTGCTTATTGGCTATATGATTCTGCCGACAAGCCAGATCGCCGGCGCGATGCGCCGGATACCCTGAGTTTAGGACTTGCTGAATGGTTTTTGGAGTCAGGTTTCGGGTTTCAGAGATGACACCTGAACACTGAAACCGCGAGGTCTCACATAAGTTTATGTACCCAGAATAGAATAAAAGAAAGGAAAATCCAATGAAAAGTATTATGAATCTATCCAAAGAAAAGATTATTGTCGGCGCCATCAGCGGCTTTGTTGTCTGTGCATTCGGTTTGAATCTTGGTGTTAGGGCACAACAGCCGCAGCAGGCTCCGCAGCAAGCACCCCAGCAGGCGCCGCAAATGATGCCGCAAGCGCCGGCCATGGATCCTGAAGATGTCGATCAGGAGAAACTGGAGGCGGCCGCCATGGTTCAGCAGAAGGCAGAAGAGCTGAACCAGGAATTGCAGGAAGAACTGATTGGTGTTGAGGATCAGCAAGTGGTTCAGGAACGAATCGCCAAGGCTGAGGAAGAGCTGGAAGCAGTTGCCGAAGAGGCCGGTATTTCATTGCAGGAGCACGAGCAGATCATGCAGGCGATTGAGCAGGAGCGGGAGCTGCAGCGTGAATTTCTTCTGCTGGTCAGAGGCGAACCGGAATTGACCGGTGAAGATTTGGCGGATGGTGAGCTGGACCAGACGGCGGAAGTTTTTATTGAACTGCAGCAGCTGCGTCAGAATCTACAGCAGAATTTAGCCGGGGTTGAAGACGAGGCCGCCGTTCAGAGTATAATCGAGGAAGCGGAAAAAACCTTGGAAGAAAAAGCCGAAGCGGTCGGTATGGGGCTAGACCGTTATGAAAAAATCATGGAGCTTTTGCAGTACGATCTGGAGTTGCAGGATGATTTTCTGGAAATTATTGAAGCGGAATCACCGCAGCCCGAGCCCCAGCAGCAGCAGGAGGTTCCGGTGCAGCCGATGGAATAGTTTATCCAGCTAATTAGCTTATGTGAAACACGGTTCTTCGTTCGTCGATCAATGTTCGGTGTTCAATGTTCGATGTTTCTCCCTCGGGGTATCCGGCGTGCTTCGCGCCGATGGCGGGGCTTATGTGAGACTTCTTGGTTTCAGGTTTCAGTGTTCAGGTGTCAGGGCATTTTGTGCCCATCTAGTCTCGCACCTTGTCTCGCACTTAGTCTGAAAAATGAGGAATCGACAGAAAACCAGACTAGGTGCGAGACAAAGTTTTATTTTTCTTGTGCGTGTAGAGACTGCATACACCTTTTCGCATGGGGTCTAGCTATTAATAAGGTGTCAACTTTTAGTCAGGACTTGACACCTGACACCAGAAACCATTAAATAAGTCTCTCCCTCGGGGTAGCAGGCAGGAATCGAAAGATTTGCGTGTACGAGTAGGTGTACGAGTACGAAACCGTATGACGATGCAGCGCTTCCCGTACTCGTACACGTACTCGTACACTCGAATCTCTTTAACACATTACACTTGGGATTTCCTGTAGAGCCGTTTTTTTAGAACCACGGATTATAACACGGATAGGGTCAGAGTTTGGGACAAGGTGTGCGATCCGCCTGAGGCGTATGCGACAAGGTGCGTGACAAGGTTCGGGACAAGGTTAGCACAAAATCAAGCCTCGAACCCTTTTCGTATACCCTCTATCCAAAGAGCGCGCTGCCGATGCGCACCATGGTGGCGCCTTCCGCAATGGCTGCTTCATAGTCGTTTGACATTCCCATCGAAAGTTCCGGCAGATCCAGGTCTGTTTCTGAAGCGATTCGGTCCCGCAGTTTTCGCAAACCGGCAAAAATATCATGCAGTTCTTCTTCTCCTGCGTGATAGGGAGCCATTGTCATCAGGCCTTTACACTGCAGATTGCGACAGTTCAACGCTGCTGTTGCCAAAAGTGTTCCTTCCTCGGGGGACGCCCCGCTCTTGGTGTCTTCTCCTGACAGGTTTATTTGTAAAAGAATGGCGGGATGTCGGCTTTCCTCTCCCGCCACGCGGTCGATCCGATGGAGCAGCTCTAGCGAGTCAACCGAATGTATGCAGGCGGAGAGCCGCACCGCGTGCCGTACTTTATTGCGCTGCAAATGGCCGATCATGTGCCATTCAATATCAGAAGGCAGGCTGGGAGCTTTTTCTGCCAGTTCCTGTACTCGGTTTTCTCCGAAACACTTCAGTCCGGCGTTGTACGCGGCTTTAATGGTTGCAACCGGACGTGTTTTGGTAACCGCGATCAGCCGCACCTGGCCGCTTCCATGTTGTTGATTGGCGGCAAGTTCTTCAATGTGTTTCAATAATGTCGCTGCCCGCTGCTTGATTTCATCGGTGCGCGTGTTCATAAATTAATTCCTTCTCATTAGAAAATTTGGGCTGCCAGTTCGTGTAGGTCAGTCACATTTTCATTGATCTCAAGAAAATCATGGCCTATGTCTTCAAGAAAGTGGCTGTCTGAACCGGTGATCAGGGGAAAGCCTGCTTCTTTCATTCCCAGGCATAAATGTCTAAGATGCCATTGCCGGCGGCAGACTTCCAGTCCGTCGAAATCTTCAGAAGGGTCGATGAATCCCAGCTGGCTGGTTAAACTGTAGCGGGGGCGAAAAACATGGGCTGGAATAGCCAGCCCACGAAGTTCGTGAATGTGTTCGATTAAAGCATCCATGCCGAGATTTACGCCTACTTGACGCAATTGATCGTCGGTTTCGACAATGTTTTCGCGCTCATCGTATATTAGCTGCCACCCGAACACGCGGGGGTTATTGGGGATTTTTGGCAGGTGCGCGTCAATCAGTTCCTGAAATTGCGACAGTTGAGAAAGTTCCGAAAAATATGCCAGCAAATGAGCTTCTTCCCGGCTGGTTACTTCCATGGCCGGTATTACAGTAATACCCATCTTTATTCCTAGGCGCGAGGACATTTCCACTTGTGATGAGGCGTTATGATCAGTAATCGCGAGCAGATTTAATCCGGCCTCGCGGGCCTTTTCAATAATTCTGGCCGGTGACATGACGTTTTCGCCGCAGGCGGACAGAGCGGAGTGAATATGCAGATCAAAACGAGTCATGCGAGAAAATGCGCGTAAATGTTTATCGTGATATTTACCTGCCATTGTGGCAAGCGCATGGCCCCCAGGGATGGTGGCCGCTGCTTTCACTGGCTGATAAAAGGATGATGGACCAGGGGCGTTATACCGGATATCATTCGGGCTGTTATGATTTTCCGCGAACCGAAGAGGAACGGTTCGAAATATGCGTCGGCGCCATTTTGACCCAGAACACAGCCTGGATCAACGTGGAAAAAGCTTTGCGGAAATTATCTGAGAGCGCTCTTTTGACTCCTTCAGCCATATTTGAGGCACCGCATGAACAATTGTCCGATTTGATCAGACCCAGCGGTTATTACAATGTAAAAAGCCGCAAACTGCGGGAATTCTCTTCTTTCTTTCAGCGGCTGCAAGGTCATGAACCGAGTCGGGAACAGCTTTTGTCTGTCTGGGGAGTAGGAGAAGAGACCGCTGACAGCATACTGTTGTACGCTTATAAAAAGACGGAAATGGTGGTGGACGCGTACACTAAAAGAATCCTTGCCTCCTTCGGTCTGGTTGATCCCGGGATGAAGTATCAGGAAGTCAAGACTATCTGTCAGTGCGACCTGCCGCGCGACCTGGCCGTTTATCAGGAATTCCACGCTTTAATGGTGGCAGAGGGTAAAAATTCGAGCATGGCCTGATCGGCTGAGAACCGCCGGGCTTATGTGAGACTTCGAATATATAACCTTGTCCCGAACCTGATTCCAAAATCAAAAAAACACGGGACAAGGTGCGAGACAAGGTTTTATATGCCGCATCAAGTCGCTCCCTCGTGATATCTAGCGCCTCGCGCCGGCGGTTAAGATGGTGGCTGGAGCTTCCAGCTCCGGATTGTTCGGCGCTTCGCGCCGGCGGCCGGGTTTGTATGAAACTTCACCTTAATGAGCGCGTCAAAATGCCGGAGTTCCACCTTCAGGCGGCAGCTATTCGGAGGCTTCAGCCCCCGGAATCCGCCGAATCTCCATAGGCCTTGCGCCCGCTCTCTGACATGTCACGCCGTAGTCCCGCGGGCGAAGGCGGAAGCTCGCTGCAACTGCCGCCTGAAGGCGGACACGACCAAGTTTTATTTTTCGTGCATGTAGAGACCGTAAACATTTTTTCGCATAGGCTCTTGCTAACCTTGCTCAAGGTATTTCCACAACGGGAACATCCACCGGCCTTTCTCCGCTTGCCATGTCTTCAGGAAGAATGTAATCCTCGTTTCTTTGCGCCCGTCGCCCTCCCAGCACATGCACGTTGCCGGTTCTGGAATCGCGCGTCATTCGTGGGCGGCTTTGATTTTCAAAGGTATAGAATGCTTCCTGTATTCTGCGGCCGGTGTGATCATAAACTTGGTAGAGAAATATTCTCGATTGAATTCGCAGGAAAATATGCACTTTCCCCTGTCCGTCTATCAGTCCGCGTGGATCGGCTCCGTGGATGTGATCCGCTATGCGCCTGACAGTATAAACATATTTGTCATCTTCGATCTGAAAGCAGTAAACCTGATCTTTTCCATGGCTGAGCCGACGGATGCTGGCGGTACGGGTGGTGATTTTTTCGTCATCGTCTTCCGCGGGTATGCCGAAATCCTGCTGCCAGATCGGATGCGCTTTAAGCACTTCAAACCGCAGGCTGTCTGATCGGTAATCATGGCTGAGCCGGTCATGCCCAGCCTGGGCGTATATGGTGTAAGTCGTATCCCGGCTCAGATGGTAAAAATTATTCAGCGGGAAAGTGAACTGCTTTGATTCCCCGGCCGCCAACTCTAGATTGGAGATGATTTTCTCAGGGGAATTTATCTGTCGCACTTCGTTGCCGCGGCCGTCGGTGACATGTAAAAGCAAAGAACCTCTTTGTTGGCCTTCGGCGCCGCTTTCGCCGAAGTTCAACCGATTGCCGGTGTTGTTGCGCAGGGTCAAGGTGATTTCAATGGGTTCGTATTGAATATACTTATTACGGTCGGAACTTATCCGAATACCGATGGAGGCGAGAACCGGCAATGAAACCAGCAGTGCGGACAGTGAGATCACCAGTTTTAAACGAAAATGATTGATCATGGCGAATTCCAAATGGTTTAATTGGGTTTTTCTTCTGTGGTCGATTGTTTCAGTCGGCGTGTTACAGCTTCGGCCGCTTCATCGGGAGTAACGCTGTTGTGACAGGCGTTGGTGCCTTCAGCGCATACCCGCTCGCCGCATGGGAGCTGGTCACAACTTCCTTGTAAAACACAGTGCATATCACCGTAAGGCCCGGTTTTTTCCGGGTCGGTGGGCCCGAATAAAGCCACTACCGGAGTGTCCACGGCCGCGGCCAGATGCATTGCGCCGCTGTCGTTGGTTAATACGGTTTCACTATGACGCAGCAAAGCCGTCAGAGTTCCCAGTTCGGTTTCTCCCATCAGATTGACAATTGTTCCTTTGTTTTCGCAGCGTTCTTTGATAAAATTCCCTAGCGGCCTTTCTTCTTGCTGCCCCGCCAACGCCACAATTGTTTCAGGATGCCGGCGCCAGATTTTTTCGATAGTCTCCGCAAAAAAATCCGGCGGCCAGGTTTTACTTCTCCATCTGGCTGCGGGAGCGACGGTCAAGAGTGAATACTGGAGATCTATTTGCTGTTTTTTCAGCAGCAGCCGCAAGTTGCGTAGATCGATTTCTGAACAGCTCAAGCCGTTATCATGCACATCGTCATCTATTTGCAGCACTGACTGCAGCAGGAAAAAGTTTTTATCCACGGCATGTTTTAAATTTGCCGGCAGGAGGATTCTTTCGTTATAAAAATAGATGGCTCCCTCGCGGGCATTGCGAAATCCCGCGCGTCGTTTGGCACCGCTTAGAAAAGAGATCAGGCCGCTGCGAAAAAGCCCTTGGAAATCCAAGGCGATGTCAACGTCCAATTCTCGCAGTTCGCGGACAAAAGACAGCAGTGAGCGCCAGTTGCGAAGACGATTCCAGTGATGGCGACGAAAAACCACCACGTTATCCACATCGGGACAGAGGTCCAAAAGCCGCGCGTACTCTTCGTTCACCACCCAGTTGATCACTGCGTTAGGAATGTTTCGGCGGATCATAGTTACCGCCGGCAAGGTATGAATAATGTCTCCCAGGCTGCTGGGTTTGACGATCAGAATATTCATTACCGCCCCAAGGCCAGCCTTTCCGCGCATCTTTCGGGCAGGCTGCTGTTTCTGATTTTTTTCTGTGCGGTTTCTATGTCGTATTCCACCCGGTGCAGGGTTATCAACTTCTCTTCAGTGTCGTAAATAGCCATGGCCGCTCGGCTGTCGCCATCCCGCGGCTGTCCCGCACTGCCGGGATTTATCATGTATTTATGTCCTGGCTGGAGAATTATTTCCTCAAATCCGCCGTCGCCGTTGACACCGCCGAATTTTTCGAACTTCGAAGGGATATGAGTATGACCGAAAAAGCAGATGGGCGTGTATTGATAGTTGAAAGATGACATGGCATTGAATTTGTCAAAAATATAGCCCCAGCGCCCGGGCATATCGAGAGTGGCATGGACTATTGTTGTGTTGTGGTTCACTGTTTTGCTCAACGGCAGTTCCGCCAGCCATTGACGGTCTTCCGGGTTAAGGTGTTCGCGGGTCCATTCCACCACATGCGCCGCCTGGGGGTTGAAGCCCAGAAGGTCAATTTCGGAGCCGATATAATCATCATGGTTGCCGCGGACAATAACGTCAGGCTGTAATTCACGTATCTTGTTCAGGCATTCAAAAGGGTCGGCGTTGTAGCCGACAATGTCACCGGTGCAAATGTATTTGTCAACTTCTTCCTGCTCGGCTTTTTCCAGAACTGCCGTTAATGCCTCCAGATTTGAGTGTATGTCGCCGAAAATCGCATATTTCATAGGTTCCCTGCCCTGTATTATAACTTTTATCAAGCGTGCCTACTGTCAATTAAACGGAATCAGGTTAAAAAATATAATTTAATTCCCGGCCAAGGACTTTGCAAACATTTGTTGATTGCTTAGGGGGCAAATCCCACAGTCACTGATGAACCGCTGGCAAAATTGGCGATCCACCGCCTGCAGGCCCTGCTGCTGAACGGCTTTTTTCACAATTTCCTGTTGGCGGCTGGCCGGAACCAGAAGTCGATGAGTAATTTTTCTTGTTACCTGATTCTCCTGCAGCCGAGGTAAATTTAAATAGACTTCTTCGGACCATCGCTGTAGAGATAGGCTATTCTGCTGATTTGCCCAGGCCTGCATCAAGGGCAGGAGCAGATTTACCGCGATATCTAGGATTCTCTGAGTGCCGAGTGAAGCCCCCTTGGCGCCGGTAAGTTTCAGCAGTCGGGAGAATTCCGGGTCCGAAGAGATGCTGAATATATTTCGCAGGTGTTTAATCGCCGCCGCGGGCGAAAGGTTCTCCGGCAGTCCGCGGCGCCATAGTTCAAGCGGACGATAGTTCCACTGTTCAAGCAGTTTCCAAATAATTATCAAACGTCTTTCTGGAAGGTTTGCCGGCCTGGTGCCGCTTTTTTGCCATTGCAAACATATCGGCGGCATGCCCGAGCTCCACCAGCGGTGCCAAAGCTCGCGGTTCAGATTCCGCTGCGCCGGCGTTGCCGCTTGGTCCTCAACAGTCGGGTCGAAGAGAAAACCCGCGCTGCCGAGTAAAACGGCCAGGCGGCTTAAGGGGGCGTTGATTTCCTGGAGACTACGTAACGGCAGGTGTCGAGCCAGATTAAGGAATGGTTCTCGATTAACCTTATAGCCCATGACTTCACAAAAATATTCATAGGCGGTTTGTTCAAAGCCCGCCGCCAGCGCCCGATCCAGCAGTGATCGGCTTTTGCGACGGAAACGGGTCAATCCGGCGCCGGTGAGGAAATCGCCTATAAGCGCGTCATCAACCTCCGCTGCCCGCAGGGCGCAGCCGCCGGGGGAAACACGCCGGGAGTAAGGATATCCCACAGTCGCAAGCTGATTAAAAAGTTCATTCCAGCAAGAGGGAAGACACCCTTCCAGTTCCAGGCATGGCGGCAACTGGCCGGGCACTGATTTTTCAGTGTTGCCGTTCCAGACAACATGCAGAATGACATCTCTGTATCGTTGATCCTTGTCATGTCCATGAGCGAACCAGTCGTTTACATGTCGATGTATTTCCACCGCTCCGCGTTTGGTGTGGCCGTCGAGCTTAATCACCGCTTCTAGAAAGTCCGGGCCGGCCTCCGAGTTCCAAGTGCCGGGGTGGATGATTTCCACTCGGTTCCCTTCTTCTGTGCACAGTTCGCTTGATTCCCGAAGTCTGCCTTCATTCCACAACGCCTGCAAAATCCACTCGCCTCCGTCCGGCGGTGGTTCCTTTGCGGTCTCACAGAGCAGTTGTTCATTTGCGGGGGATAGACGAATCGCGAGAAAGGAGAGCAGGGTGTGGAAAGCCTCCATCGCTTCCAGGGAACGTCCTTTGTTCACTTTGCCGGCTTCGCTGCTGGGATGCATTATTCCCTCCCGTTGGTGAGTAGAATCATTGTTTTTGCAAGTCAATCAGCAATTAGCTAATAAACTGAAACATAACTGGTGGCTGAGCAAAAGCAAGTGAATGAGAGTCGGAAGGTTTGTCGGGTTGGAATGAACATCAGATCCGCCTGAGGCGGACAAGACAAAGTTCAGAAAACCTAGCTTGGTTAATACATGCGAATTCGGCCATGTGTCATTCATCAGGGCAGAAATCTGAAACCTGAAGGAGGAAGTCGGAGGTTCTGAAGTTATTTTTTTTGTGCATAAGCACATACACCTTTTCGCACAGCTTGTTTATCTAGACCCCATGCGAAAAGGGTTCAGAAACGAGATTAAGGCGAAAGATCAGGGCAAAAGATTAAGGGGCGCACCCGTTTTTCCCTAATCTTTCGTCATAATCTTTCGCCTTAATCCAATTGGCCGTGGAACGCAGAGTCACTTTCGAGCTTGTGAGTTCCACAAAACCCTTTTCGCATAGCCTCTTCCTAGAGGGTATGCGAAAAGGTATATCGCATGTTCTTGAGTTCAACTTTGTCCCGAACCATATTCCATTTCGGATAAAAACATTAAAACCAATCGGATTTCGGTTCGGGACAAGGTTCGAGACAAGGTTTTTAGCAACATAAATTCAGGTCTCGACCCCTTTCCGCATGGGGTCTTCCTAGGAGAGACAGGGATGCCTTGACGCAGGCTGTTTTGCGCGAAATTGGCGTTAGGGCATTACCGGCATTTCTTCCGGCATTTCCTGGGGGGGCTGTTGCGGCATTTCAGCTCCCGGTTCTTCGATGTCCATTTCATCCATAATTTCATCGGTGATGTCTCGACCGCCGACCAGAACGACATTGATGTCGAATACGGGGCTGTAGCCTTTTTCATCGGCGATGCGCTGAATGTCCTGACGCATCTTATCAAAAGCTTCTTCCTGCAGTTCCGCGCCGCGCCGCTGCAGTTGCTGCTGCATCATTTGGCCCATCATCTGGCGCTGTGCTTCGTCAGCCTGCTGCAACTGCTGCTGCATTTGCTGAATTTCCTGCTGATACTCCTGCATGGCTTCCTGGAAGGCGGGATGAACTTCCATTATCGACTGACTGTCGACGGTGTAAAATTCATCCAGCTGGGCTCTTGCAGCCGGGGCGCCGATAGCCGCGATTCCGAACATGCAGATTAAAGTCTTAAACAGGCGGCGGAAATTTTCTTTACTGGTCATTTTGCGGTGCATGGTTTTTCTCCTGTAGATTAGTTCAAGGTTAATAATAATGTACGCTTGGGGCGGACAAAACTCACCCGCAATCGCAAATATTAATTTAATTCATAATTATGGGAAACGCAATCTCCTATTATGAACAATTCATGCAATCCGTCAGTCATAGGAGCAACGTTTGAAAACAACCAGCCGGAAAACGAGAACGGCGGCGAGAACGACGGGCGATTCGAGCGACTCGTTGCCCGTTCTCGATCCGCCTGAGGCGGATTATCGTCAACCGACACGAATTTCGCACCTTTCACTGACGCATTACCAATTCATACAAGTCCATTCATGCGGCGGTATTTGTTTTTCCGTTGTCGGCGGTTATTTTTTTGTGGCTGCTATTATAAAAAACGACGGCTTTGATACAAAACCTGCATAATTCTGGATATTTCAAAATCTCTGAACTCGTTGAAATTCTGGCGAAAAGATTATTATGACAGTTTCTGATACAATAAACACAACTCACGAAATGCCGGCTTTTTCCTGCAACAGTATTCTCTGCCGATATGGCGAGATTGCCACCAAGGGAATGAACCGGAGTCAGTTTGAACGAATGCTGATGGAGGGTATACACCGTCAGCTCAAGGACATTACTCCATTTAAGGCGGTGCGCGAGCCCGGGCGTATTTTTCTGCGGCCCAAGCCGGAACACGGAGCGGAATTCAGCGTTGAGGATGTGAGGTGTCTGCCGGAGAGGGCGGCTAAAGTGTTCGGGTTGATTTCTGTGTCTCCGGCCCTGCGGACAGAGCCGGATTTGGCGGCCATCGAGGAGGCTGTTGAGAAGCACTTTCCCCAAGTATATGAGAAATACGCCGTCGCGGCGGGAGAGTCAGCTTGTGTCAGATACGCTATGCGGGCCCGGCGCGGAAGCTCTGATTTTCCGATGTCAAGTCATGACATCGAGCTGCATTTCGCCCATAAACTGCTGCCGCGCTATCCGCGGCTGAAGGTGGATCTGAAGAATCCCGAGCTGCTGGTGCAGGTGGAGGTCAGAAAACAGGCGGCGTATGTGTCGTTCGCCAATATTCCCGGTCCCGGCGGGCTGCCCAGCGGCAGTGCCGGCCGGGCATTGTGTCTGTTGTCAGGGGGCATTGACTCACCGGCGGCGGCTTATTCTGTGATGCGCCGGGGAGCGCCTCTGGATTTTATCACTTTTCACAGCGCTCCATACACTCCGGAGGAGACGGTGACCAAGGTGGCCTGCCTGGCGCGATTGTTGAATACCTACCAAAAGCCCGGGAATTTATACTGCATCAACCTTCTATCGGCGCAGAAGGAGATTAGGGATAGATGCAATCCGCGTTATCGGACGATTCTTTATCGGCGCTTAATGGTCCGCATTGCCTGTCGTATTGCCAGGAGAAAGAACATTCGGGGACTGGTTACCGGCGATAACCTGGGGCAGGTGGCCAGTCAGACAATGGAGAATCTGCATGTGGTCAGTCAGGCTTCGGAGCTGCCGATTCACCGTCCGCTGCTGGGCAATGACAAATATGAGACCGTGGCGCTGGCCCGCAGTATCGGCACCTATGACGTTTCCTGTCGGGAAACACCTGACAGCTGCACTGTATTCGCTCCTGAAAGGCCTTTAACCATGGCTGACCTTGGAAAAGTTGAAGCTCAGGAAGAACCGCTGGATATTGAGGCGCTTATGGCCGCCTGCCTGGGTGAGAGCCAGGTTATGAACCCGGAGACTGAAGAACGCAGCTGTCTGGATGAGTGTGGGTACGGCCGGCTTTGATGACGGCAGTGGCGGGGGCGAGCGAGCAACCGGGCGTGAAGCCGGGCGTAATAATACGCCCGCGCGGTAACTGGACCAAGGGCGGCGAATGCCCGCGTGGAAACTGGGGCAAGGGCGGCGAACGCCCGCCCGGTAACGAGGGGCCAAGGGCGGCGAACGCCTGCGCGGAAACTGGGGCAAGGGCGGCGAACGCCCGCCCGGTAACGAGGGGCCAAGGGCGGCGAACGGTCGCGCGGTAACGAGGGGCCAAGGGTGGCGAGCGCTCGGGCGGAAAAAGCCCCCATGCTATAACAGCGGGGTAAACGAGCGGCGGCATAGTACCGCCATGAACGGCGGCGGAAGATAATAAAAAAACAGGGAAGGTATTTGTATATGGAGGCTAAGAAAAATTTAATCAGGGATCGTTCGACAGTGGAGAAAGCGGCGATGGAACTGGTGTCTCGTATGAGCTTGGAACAGAAAGCGGGTCAGGTTTTGACTTTGTGTTTCAACGGAACAACTCTGTATCCGCTGGTGTATGAGCAGGTTCAGAAATTACATTGCGGCGGTTTGCGGTTGACTCAGAGCGTTGTCGGCGAGACCCGCGATGGCTGGCGGCGGGCGGCTCCTTACGCTTCGCCCGGACAGTACGCCGAAGTTCTAAATCAGTTGCAGGATCTGGCGCTGGCCCGGGAGCATTCCATCCCCCTGCATTTCGTTGGTGACCAGGAAGGTGATCGGTCTTCAAATTATTGCATGGGTGGTGTTCGTTTCATGCCGTCCCAGGTCGGACTGACAGCCTGCGGCTCACCGGACAGCGCTTATCGAGCCGCTCGTGCCATGGCCAGACAGCAGCGGGCGGTGGGCATCCACTGGGTTAATTCTCCGGTGCTGGATGTCAACAGCAATTGGAGGAATCCGGAGATCGGATGGCGGGCGTTCAGTGATAGAGCCGAGGTCTGCAAGGATTACGGAGCGGCTTTCCTGCAGGGTTTGCGCGAAGAGGGGGTGATCGGCAGCGCCAAGCATTTTCCCGGGCGCGGGGACAGTGATCAGGATGCCCACCATGCCGTAACTTCAATAGATGTTTCAAAAAAACTGTTGATGGAACGGGAAATACTGCCATATACGGGCGGCCGCCAATGGCTGTCGAGCATCATGCTGGCGCATACGGCTTTTCCGGCGCTTGATTCTTCAGGGCGGCCGGCGACTCTCAGTTCGGCTATTATTACTGATTTTCTGCGCGGTGAACTTGGTTTTGATGGTGTGGTGACAACCGATAACATGGAAATGGAGGGTATATCTCAGCTTCATCCGATACCCGAAGCCTGTTGGCGGGCATTGGCGGCGGGAGCTGATGTGGTTCTGATGAAAGCCGAGAACAATTTATGCCGCCAGGTTCACAGTGCCATTATCGAGGCGGTTCGGCGCGGCGATTTGCCGGAATCCAGGCTGGATGAGGCCAATCGTCGTCTGCTGTCAATGAAAATGGAGTACGGCATCTTTGACAAGCCTAAAGCCGAACCGAAAGAGGCGGCGAAGGCGGTCTTCGAACCGGAGGTGGTCAGCACTGCTCGCGACCTAGCTTATGAAGGGGCGAATTATGCTCGTTTTAACTCCGAGCTGCTGCCATTGCCTCAGGGGGCGCGGATTATTCTGATTGAGCAGTTCTGCGATAGTCTTACCGGCATGCAGGCTGATGATTTATATGTTCACAACGGCATGCTGCTGGAGAAGCTGATGGCTTACAGCGGCAATATCCTGCACTTGCCGATTTCATGGCATCCGTCGGAGGATGAGATCAGAAGAACCATGGAACGTTTTGAACCTGGTTTTGATCTTGTAGCGGTCACTGACTGGGCGGCTCGCAGCCAGGAAAACAACGCGGAATTGATTCGGGCGGTGAAAGGTCACGGCCTGCCGGTGGTCAGTTTAACCAATACACCGTATCCACCTTGGGTTGACAATCAGGCGGACGCGGTGCTGATGACTTTTCAAACCCGCGATGAAGGGCTGGCGGCCGCGGCGGACATTCTTTTCGGTCATTATCAACCTCGGGGGCGATGGCCGCTGGGAGCCGTTCCGGCGAGGGGCCGGGTGTGTGATCGGGCGTCTGGCCGGGCGTAATAAGGCGTAATAATACGCCCGCGCGGTAACAGGGTGAGGAGTGCCCGTGCGGTAATGGGACCTAAGGGCCGGCGGGCACCCGTGCGGTAACTGCGGCAACGAAGAGCCAGTGGGGCCAAGCATCCGCGCGGTAACGAGGAGACAAGGGCGGCGAACGCCCGCGCGGTGCAAACTTCCGCAAGGCCGTCTTTTTCAGTTCTTCATTGTTATTTGTGCCTGAATTTCGGCGGCTTTTTCGAAATCGAAGGCGGCGGGGCGGGTGTTCAGGCATGAGGCGGAGGCGGCGGCCAGGGCGCGGCGGAAGCTTGTTGCCAAGGCGGCTGACAAACAGTTATAGTTTTTCGATGAGTAAGAAGTACAGGAGGCCGGTGAAAGATTGAGTTCTGACAGTTCGGCCGCAAGAATGCCGGTGGCGGTGTCGCCCGCGCCGATCGGGTTGATGACCTGTTCGATCTTCGGCAGTGTGTAGATCCATTTATTGTTGCGGCTGTAAAAACTGGCGTTGTTTTCTCCGGCGGTGACGGCGATCCAGAGGATGCTGAATTGCTGGAAAAGGCTTTTTGCGGCTTCATCGGGGTTGTTGTCGCCGGTCATAGAAGTCAGTTCCCGGCGATTTATTTTCAGCATGTGCGGCGCTTGCTGCAGGACTGGACCAAGCTCTCGATATGAATCGACCACGATCCAGGCGTGTTGCCGGCAGTTTTCAATCAGCTTACTGTAGAAAGTTGTGTTTATGCCCCGGGGCATAGTGCCGCAGAGCGTCAGGACGCTGACGGATGGCAGCAGAGAGGCAAGTTTTTGGCGGGCCTGGCGGATTTCTTTTTCTGCGACCTGGGGCGATGGTTCTATCAGTTCTGTCATCGAATTATCTTCGAGATCAAGCAGGGTGTTGCAGATGCGGGTCTCGTCTTCAATCGAAACAGTTAGATGAGAGAGTTGACGCTGCTGCAGATCCTCAGTCAGGCGCCTGCCGGCATCGCCGCCGGCAAACTGGAAAAGCAGGGAGTGCTGAGTCAGGCGACGGCAGGCTGAAAGGGTATGAATTCCTTTGCCGCCGGCCGCTTCCTGTCTTTCTATGGCGCGATTAACCTCCCCTTTAACCAGACGGCGAAACACAAGGGTCTTCTGCCAGGCCGGGTTGGGGCCGACAATTAAAATTTCCACATTCCCGGGAAAACTGTTCTTTTTCATCTCGCAGCTCTTGTTAAACAGAGATTTCCAAGTAGATTAACATCGTAATGCATCATTATATTGCGAACTATGAAGGCGGGGAATAATCTAAATGATTAAATGTAAAATGCTCAGTCTTAAGATAAGTCGGCAATGAAACACAACAGCAGCAAAGATTGGGAACGCCCGAGCTGGGATGAGTATTTTCTGAAACTGGCGATGCTGGCTTCGGAACGCTCAACCTGTCCGCGGATGCATTGTGGTTGTGTGCTTGTCCGCGATCGCTATGTTCTGGCCACCGGTTACAACGGGTCGCTGCCGGGCGCGCCGCATTGCAATGAGGTCGGTTGCTTAATCGTGGACAATCATTGTGTACGGACTAATCATGCTGAGGTTAATGCCTTGGCTCAGGCTTCGCGGCATGGAGTGTCGGTTTTAGGCGCCGCTGCGTATGTAACCAATCTTCCCTGCACTGCCTGCGCTAAAGCGCTTATCGCCGCCGGAATCGGCACCGTCGTAGTTTTCTCCAATTATCACAGCACTCTGGCAGAGCAGTTTTTCGCCGAGTCAGGAGTGCGGTTGACACGACTGCGGATGCCTTCGAGGGAGATTAATTATGAACTGGAGAATTACCCCTCTGCGGAACCGCTGGATGAAACCGGGGGAGTTCAGTCGGGTTAAAGCTAAGCATCCAGTTTTTAAAGTAAATAATCTGGTTCCTTTTTAAATTGAGTGGGCAGCTTGCTTCAATTTACATTCAGAAATGATGCATTGCTGTTACCCACAAAATCTAAGAAAAAACTATTAGCAACCTATTCGTTTTGATAAAAAGCCCAATAATCTTATGTCCGATCTTCAATCAAAACCAAGTAAGCAAGTCAAGATATTCTGTCCGCATTGTGAGCAGAAGCTTGATGTTTCCAATTTTGATCCTTTTGATGAATTGGATTGTCCTAGTTGTGATAATCTGATTATCGTACCTTGTCGGTTCGGTCATTATCTGTTGGAAGAGCCGATAGAGGAGCGGGAGCTGTGCTCGGTCTATCGGGCGAATGATCTCAAGCTTGACCGAACAGTGGCAGTCAAGATTTTCAGCTCGAAGCTGACCAGGCGCCGGCGGGCGCGCGAGCGGCTGGTCCAGCAGACCAGAAGGGTGGCGGCGCTGAACAGTCCTCATTTGGTGCCGATTTTCTCCAGCGGCGAATTCGAAGGGCGCTACTACATATCCATGGAATACATGTCCGGCGGATCCTTGTATGACAAAGTGAAGGGGGAGTATCCTTTATCTATTTCCGCCTGTCTTCATTGCATGGCCCAGACAGCCCGGGGAATGGCCTCGGCGCATCGGGAAGGGGTTGTGCATGGTGATCTTAATCCACGCAATATTCTGTTCAATGTTGAAGGTGATGTCAAGATAAGCGATTTCGGCATGGCCCGAATTGACCCGGACGCCGAATTGGATAGTGAGGGCGACGGGTCGAATGTGGACTTGCGCT
The DNA here is from genome assembly GCA_003552565.1 of Lentisphaerota bacterium. Lineage (GTDB taxonomy): Bacteria > Verrucomicrobiota > Lentisphaeria > Oligosphaerales > PUNB01 > PUNB01. Next base: position 11,999 of record PUNB01000062.1, on the reverse strand, counting down.
ATGCCAGTCCAGAGGTGCTACGGGGGAGTGCAGGTGATTACCGAAGTGACATCTTCAGCCTGGGAGCTTGTCTATATTTCGCGGTGACAGGACATCCGCCTTTTTCCAGCAAACGCGGTGATATTGATATGGAAATGGACGATGTTTCCGAATTGCTGATTGCGGGAGAACCGATCGAGGAGCGTCCGGATGTGAGTGAGGAACTGAACGAGTTTATCCTGCGCATGCTGGCGCTGAAGCCGGAGGAACGTTCAGTCAGTTGTGATCGAGTGATATCTTTTCTAGAGGAAACACGCCAGGAACTGCCGGCCGAGGAGCCGGTAAGGAAGAGTAGAATCGCGGTTTATCTTCGGCGCTGTTTGCGGAAAGGTAATCGCGGTAATTCATTAAGTCAAAGAGCGGTGGGTGAGAAGGCTCGAAAAGAGTATCTGCGGCGGCGTAGACAAAGCAGGATAAGGCTGGCGGCCGGAGCTGCGGTTCTGGCGGCTCTGGCTGTGGTAGCGATGGTTTTCTGGCGGGGGGCGCGGGAGGAGGAGACTTGGTATCTAGAGCATGTACAGCCGGTAATGAACAGGATTTACAGCGGTCTCTTTGGTACTGGAAGGGTGGAGGAGGAAGCGGAACCTGTCCCTCCGGAAGAAGAACCAATAGCGCCTGAGCTTGAGGAGGATGAAGCTCCGGAAGGAGTAGAGGACGAGACGGAAGAAAGACCGATTCGGCGTGATGAGCCGAAAGTATGGGATGAACTGCCGGAGCAGGAGCTTGACAGTGAAGAGAGTGCGGAGGTAGAGCCTTCATGGCTATGGCAGGAGTCGGAACCTGTGGAGGCACAGGAGCAGGAAGACCCTTGGGCTTTATTTGATGAGGACGTTGATGACGAGGAAGATGGTGATTTCGAACCTGCGGGGGTTCCCGTGCCTGAACTTGATAAGCGGCCGCATCCTGAAGGCCTGAATTTCGGTGCGAACAAGGACGAACTGCGTGATTATGTGCAGCGCAATCCCGAAGGTGTGCGGGAGCTGGAGAAGGAACGTATTGTACGCTTGAGTCGCATGCACGGCTATTTGCGGCAGCTGATGCGTACTCCGTTCAGAGCGAGAGAAGAAGGGATTCTCCTTGAGAATGGAACTAGAATTTACGGAACTATTCCATTCGCCAATGAGCATCACTTGGCATTTAGGCCGGCAGATGGCAGAGGCAATATACGCGAGCTGCAATGGCACACCGTGGCGATTGAGCAGTTTTTTGAATTTTTCGAGCATTACGCCGAGAAGCGTTTAATGATGAGAGACGCACCGCAAAACGAGATGTTCGGGACTGACCCGGAAAAAGACGCCGCCGAGGATTTCTTCCGGCTGGCTTTGTTGGCTGATTGGTATGGTTATTCGGAGCGGGCCCGGGCCTACAGCCGGAAAGCGGTGGAACTGAGTCCGGGACTGGAAAGCGCGATAGATGATTTTTTGTACTATCTGGATTAGTTCGGGATTATGTGAGATTCGTGTTTTCAGGTGTCAGTTTTCAGGTGTCAGGGCAAATTCACAACATCCCATGGGATAGGCCTAACCTTGTCTAGAACCTTGTCGCGAATGTTTGTCGCCCACTGACCGATAAAGATAGTGGTTTAAGCGTAACCAAGTAAGGGTGAGACGAAGGGTGGGGTTAAGAGGATGCTGAAGTGTTTAGAGAGAGGCGTTCAAATACACTTAATCGCTTTCTTCGCCGCTGCCCTTGCTCGGATACACTTAAGCGACCCGCTTATCCGACAGAAATGACAAAGTCGCCATTTTTACAGAAGGTCGAAAAGAACTCAAGCGGAAAACATGGGGGATGTCAGGTTTTTTATGACAGTGAATATTTTTATTACTTTTGTGGCGGCGTATCTTCTTGGATCCGTGCCTTTCGCTTTGCTTTTGGGAAAACTCAAAGGGGTTGACATTCGGCGGATCGGCAGCGGCAATGTCGGGGCCACCAATCTTACCCGGGTGCTTGGGGGAAAGTGGGGGAAAACCTGTTTTTTGCTGGATTTCGGCAAAGGAGCCGTGCCGACGGGAGTGGTTTTAATATTTGTTGATGGCGCTTTGCCGGGGGGAGCCTGGCTGCCGGTGGCGGCGGCCGCGGGAGCTGTGATTGGGCACGTGTGGCCGATCTGGCTCGGTTTCAATGGCGGCAAAGGCGTGGCCACTACTTTAGGAGCTATATTTGTTCTGTCTCCCTGGGCTTTCCTTGCGGGCGGCGTGGTATGGCTTTTGCTGTTTCATATCTCCCGCTATGTTTCTTTGGCCAGTATCGGTGCCGCGGCGGTTCTGCCTATGGCTCATTTCACCGCCGTTAACTGGCGGCAGCCGGATTATGAGGGCGGGACGGAGATACAGATTCTGATACTTCTGACCGTTTTAAGCCTGTTCATTATATGGCGACATCGAGGAAACATACAGCGGCTTCTGAAAGGTACGGAGCATAAGTTCAGCCGAAAAGGAAAAGAAAAACCATGCGAATAAGTGTACTGGGCGACGGTTCCTGGGGCACCGCGCTGGCGCTGCTGCTGCATGACAATGGTCACCAGGTGACTTTGTGGAGCGCCTTTTCTGAGCAGGCACGGGAAATCCGGGAGTTTAGGGAGAACAGGCAATTCCTGCCTGGGGTTCGAGTTCCGTCTTCCTTGAATGTGTCGGATGATTTACGGCAAGCCTTTTCCGAGGAGGGAGCTGAAATGGCGGTGCTGGCGACCCCTGTGCAGTATTTGGGGGCGGTGCTTGAGCGGTTAAAAGGGCTGGGGGCAGCCGGCGGAAACATGCCGGTACTGGTGAATGTCGCCAAGGGAATCGAAACGCAGTCTTGCCTGCGCCCTTCCCAGCTGATACGGCAAGCGCTGGGGGATGTGGAGGTATGTACTCTTTCCGGTCCAAGTCATGCCGAGGAGGTGGTGCGGAAGATGCCCGCCGCCGTGGTATCCGCCGCGTCGGATGAGTTGATCGCCAAGCGTGTTCAGGATATTTTCATTAATGAATATTTTCGGGTGTATACATCGGTTGACATTGTCGGCGTGGAATTGGGGGGTGCGCTGAAGAATGTTTACGCCATCGCCGCGGGAGTTGGGGATGGCTTGGGTCTGGGGGACAATTCAAAGGCGGCGCTGGTGACCCGGGCGATTGCGGAAATGATGCGCCTGGGGCGCAGTTTGGGAGGCGTGGCGGAAACCTTTTCCGGGCTGAGCGGCATAGGCGATTTATTAGTCACTTGCAGCAGTCTGCACAGCCGTAATCGCCGGTTCGGGGAATGGATCGGCCAGGGGCTGTCATTGGCTGAGGCGACTGAAAAAATGGGAAATTCCGTGGCGGAAGGTGTGAAAACCGCTGTCGGAGTACGCTGGCTGGCCGCCGAAGCGGGGATAGAGGTGCCGATTGTCGAAGAGACTTATCAAGTGCTGTATGAAGGCAAAGAACCAGCTCGGGCGGTGCGAGAGTTGATGACCCGGGAGCCTGGAAAAGAGTAAATGGGCCAGAGCCGGCGGTAATTATAGCGGTAAAACAAAGAATCGGAAACGGATATGAACGCTAGGAATACTGCGTGCGGATATTTTAAGATTGCAGGGGGGACGCCTTTGAGCGGGAAGGTTGCTGTTTCGGGGAATAAGAACGCGGCGCTGCCGATGCTGGCGGCCGCTCTTCTGACTGATCAACCGGTGATTATTGACAACCTTCCCGCTATCGGCGATGTGGAGATAATGCTGCAGTTGGCGGAGATGCTGGGAGCCGAGGTTGAACGACAGCCGCGGCGGGCGGTTATAACTGCCCGGGATGTTGGGGACGCGGATATTCCGCGCTCATTAAGCAGTCAGTTACGGGCGGGTGTGCTGTTTGCCGCGCCTTTACTGCATCGTTCAGGCCGGGTTTCCATGCCGCCGCCAGGCGGGGATGTGATCGGCAAACGACGTCTGGATTCGCATTTTCATGGATTGTCCTCCATGGGGGTTGAGATTGAAATTGACGGCTGTTTCCGTTTTAACGCCGCCCGCCGCTTGCGGGGAGCGGATATATTTCTGACTGAGGCCAGCGTTACCGCCACCGAACATTTGATGCTGGCGGCGGTGTTGGCCGAGGGGGAAACAATCATTCGCAACGCCGCCTGTGAACCGCATGTTCAGGCTTTAGGAGAAATGCTTGTTGCTATGGGAGCTGTCATTGAGGGCAACGGTTCGCCGAACCTGCGTATTACAGGTGTTGAAAAATTAAACGGTACACACTGTCGAGTGGTTTCAGATCATACTGAAGCAGGCAGTTTTATCGCTCTTGGCGCGGCCACCGGCGGTGATGTTACAGTGACGGATATAAATCCCGAACATTACCGTATGATCGCGCATGTTTTTCGCCGGCTCGGCATTGAATTGCAATTCGGTACTGACTGGGTGCGGGTAGGTCCGGAACAGGAGCGGCGGATTCAGCCTGATTTCACCGGCGGCATTCCGGTGATTGATGACGGGATATGGCCGCAGTTTCCTTCTGACCTGATGAGCGTTTGTATTGTCCTGGCGACTCAGGTCAGCGGCACGGTTTTGTTTTTCGAAAAACTCTATGAGAGCAGAATGTATTTTGTTGACCGCCTGATCGTCATGGGAGCTAACGCGGTCATCTGCGATCCGCACCGGGTGGTTGTCGCCGGTCCCTCGACTTTGCATCCTATTGAGCTGAGCAGTCCGGATATCCGCGCCGGCATCGCGTTGCTGGGGGCGGCGCTGTGCGCAAAAGGTCAGAGTATAATCAGAAATGTGCATTTTATTGATCGGGGATACGAAGGTATTGAACAAAAATTGATTCAGCTGGGGGCTGACATTGAACGGAAAGAGGGGTAGATGCACTACCTTATTGATACATGCGAATTCGGCTCACTTCCACTTCTCGCATGGGGTGGTCTATTTAGTCTGGAAGTGGTCAGGCGGCAAACTTGGCTCGTAAATTATTCAGGCTAGAAACCTGACTTGGTGCTTTCCTGCGACGGCTATTTAGATTTTCGTCGGTGATAAATGCTGTCAATCATAACCACAAACGCGACCAGTTTGTCGGTTTCAGAATCGTCCTCAATGGTTATTTCATAGGTGTCGCCCCAGGAAATGATTTTTTTCTTGACATTGAGAACGGTTTTTTCAGGGGTTGAAATGGTGAAATTGTGAGCCCAGATGTTTCCTTCGAGGTTGTAGGATTTATCTCCCGATTGGATGTCGATCCGGTTGCTGAATATAGCCAGTTGCTTACGCATGTTTGCGATTTCACGGCCCGAGGCATCGAAGAGATCATAGGCGGGCATGAAACTGAATACGCGTCGTTTCATGGTGAAGAGCAAAGAATCATCTGAACCGCGGTATATTTTATATTGCCGCGGCAGAGAAAATAATTTTGCACAAGCATAATAAACCAAGTTTTGATTTTCATCATAAACATTATAACTGTCCCGGATCGAAAATACTTTCTGCTTTAAGTAGTAATTTTTCATCCTGTTTTTTACTCCTGTCAGTTAAAACAAAACCTTATTTAATATGCTGCTGATTACTTGTAAAGCAAATCTCGAAGGAACCTAATTATTTATGTCGGAGCCGGAAAAATTGCGGTTGGATCGTCGTTATATGCGGCGGGCTTTGTCTCTGGCGCGCCGAGGCTGGGGGCGCACCAGCCCCAATCCGATGGTGGGCGCGGTGGCGGTGCGGAATGGCGCGACGGTTGGAGAGGGATATCATCGTCGGGCCGGTGAGAGTCATGCCGAGATCGCGGCCCTGAAGGAGGCCGGAGAGAGAGCTGAAGGTTCGACGCTCTATGTTAATCTTGAACCCTGTTCCACTCGCGGTCGGACTTCTCCCTGTACGGAAGCGATTAAGGCCGCCGGAGTTAAACGGGTTGTGGCGGGCTGTGAAGATCCGGATCCCCGACATGCGGGCCGCGGCCTGAGTATACTGCGAGAGGCGGGATTACAGGTGGAGTGTGGGGTGGAGGAAGAGAAATGCCGAAGATTGAATGAGGCTTTCTTCTGCTGGGTGTGCGAGAAACGCCCTTTTGTGATCCTGAAACTGGCGATGACTCTTGACGGACGGATTGCCACTGTTGGTGGTGATTCGAAATGGATCAGCGGGGAGAAATCCCGGCGCCTGGTGCAGAAACAGCGACGCTGGGCGGACGCAATCATGGTGGGGGGCGAAACAGTTCGCCGGGATAATCCGCGTTTGAAAGTCAGGGAACCGGCTGATTGGGAACGGCAGCCGATGCCGATAATCTGTTCTCGCAGTCAGAATTTCAGTCGAGACTTGGAATTGTGGCGGGATCCTGAAACCCCCCCGCGGCTGATAGCGCCCGGCGACAAGCAGGAGTGGCGGAATTGTATGCGAGACCTGGGGAAAGAGAATATTACGGCCTTATTGGTGGAAGGCGGAGGAGAGTTAGCGGCGGCGGTTTTGGCCGCCGGTATAGTTGATCAGGCTATGTTCTTTATTGCTCCACGTATTCTTGGCGGCCGCTCCAGTCGTCCGGCGGTGGGCGGGGATGATCCGGTATCACTGGAACAAGCCTGGAAACTGAAAAATATGCGCGCAAGGAGGATAGGCGAAGACCTGCTGGTGACGGGAGATTTTTGACCGGTTCCTTTTCGGCCTTGCGCCAAGGGTCGGGCTTGTTCGAAACACGGTTCGTCGTTCATCGTGCTTCGTTCGTCGTTATTAGCGGGTGACGAGAGCGGATTACGATTGCGCCAACTCGTACACCGTTCTCGCATGTCGAGCCGTAACTAGAGGGTATGCGAAAAGGGGTGTGAGGCCATTACACGCACATAAAATGAAACCTAGTCTCGCACTTTGTCTCGCGCCTTGTCGAGTACTTGTTTGGTTTTGAGAAGGCAGTTGGACAAAGTGCGAGACAAGGTGCGAGACAAAGTGTAGTAACGCATCCCATGGGACGCTTGTGTAATTTTTAATAGAAACTTCCACAGGCCTCATAAAATTGCAGTCTCGTAGTTCCATCCATTGCGCATTATAGATCAAGAATTATGACTAGCGACACGCGACCAGCGACTTACACACTATGATACATTCCTCTCCCCCCGCCGTCCCATCCATTACGCATTACATATTAAAGATACGGATTATGACTTGCGACCAGCGAGTTTCCCGCTTTTCCTCAGCCTTCAGCTTTCAGGTTTCCGCAGTCCCGTACTGCTTTAGCAATATCCGCTTGCTCAACCGCGGTACAGTTCTTTTCTTTAGATCATACCGGTCTTTCTGGCGTGGTTAAACAGCCCGCCGTGCTCGATTACCTGACGGGCATCTCCCAATGGCTGGGTTTCAATGGTTATGTTGCGGGCGGGGATTCTCAGAGTGTTTTGTTCAAGGTCCAGTTCCACGTCTTCTCCGGTTTTGATCATTTCACATAGACGTTCGGTTGCGTCAATCGGATATAATTCACCGGTGGCGATACAGTTGCGGAAAAAAATCCGAGCGAAGGATTCAGCAACGACTGCTCGGGCGCCGGCGGCTCCCAGGCAAACCGGAGCGTGTTCCCGGCTGGAGCCGCAGCCGAAATTGCGCCCGGCAAAAATTACCTTGTAGGGGGTTTTCGTCTGGCCGGGGGGAACGAAGTGGGGATAGCCCTCCGGCAGTCCTGAGAGGGCGTAACTTCCGAGTTTGTCATACTCTTCCCGGATGGTAGGCACCAGGTTCAGATATTGAGCCGGGATAATCTGATCGGTGTCGATGTTGTCGCCCACTACGTAGGCTTTTCCTTTAATGATCTCTGCCATTTTATGCGTATTTCCTGTTTGTTTGTTCTCGATATAATTGTTTGGCCTGATCAAACAGTTCCATGTTCAATCCGAGCCGTTCGAAAAGGCTTTCCGGAATTATCTGGGCGATGATTTCGCCGGTGAAGTCATCGCCAGCGACGAAATGGGCCAGGAAAAGAATGGAGCCGGAGAAGCTGAAATTATCTTCCCCTAAAATAGGGCTGTGGTGTCTTGCCACCGCTTCGCGCAGCTTTTCTGAAAGGTTCCATTTGCGGCATATATCGGCTCCGACTTCGCAATGATTCAGGCCGATAACGTTTTTTTCGTAATCCGTGATGGTTGTCATTTGTTTTAGATCCGGCCCCATCAGGGTTATGCCTGTTTGGTTGCGGGCCAGTCCGATGATCAGTCTGCCCATGTCGTGCAGGACACCGGCCATTTCATAGAATTGTCGATCATGCTTGGGCAATTCAATCAGATCGGCCAGGATAGGACAAGTGGCGGCGATCTCGCGGGAATGGCGGAAATACTCATCCAGTCTTTCCATAGCGCTGAACTGTTGTTCGATGGTCTGGCTGAGATAAGAGGTGCCCGCCAGGTCAATCAGGTAATCAAGACTGGTCTGGGCTATTGCTTCATCCAGAGTTTCGGCCGCCTTGGATCTGTCATGAACTTCGCAGGCCGCCAGATGCAGTAGTTCAGAACACAGTCCCGGATCACTTTTTATGATGGCTTTTATATTTTCTTCGTTGCGATCTGGATTGGCGGCTTCCCTTAGAAGCCGGTCAATTGAATTTGGCATCGGCGGCAGTTTTTCCACATGTCGCGATATAAGTTCATGCAGCTTTTTTTGTTCTGTGTTTGGCATCTTCTATTTTCAGGCTGGTTGTTTTTGCTTATGGGTTTTAATTACCTGCTCTAAAATCAGTTCCTGCACTTCTTCCGGGGCGAGAGAAGCGTCGACGATTTTTATTCTTTGCGGTTCCTGTCGAGCCAGGGTTAAAAAACCATTGCGAACTTTTCGATGAAAGATATCCTCTTCATTGTCGAATCGGTCTTCGGATAACGTATTTCCGCCTCTTTCACGGCTGCGCTGAGTGCCGATAGCGATATCCAGGTCCAACAGGAACGTCAAGTCTGGACGAGTGTTTTCAAGAGTGAAATTATGCAGTTGCTGGATGAATTCCAAATCCAGGCCGCGACCGTATCCTTGATAGGCGGTGGTGGAGTCCAGAAAACGGTCAACGATCACCACTTGACGTTTCTGCAGGGCCGGCCTGACTACTTCCCGCATCAGCTGGGCCCGGCAGGCGGCCATCATCAGCAGTTCAGCCGGCGGACAGGGGGCGGCGCGGGACGAAGGACGCTTAAGCAAGCCCCGCAATTCTTCTCCCAGCGGAGTGCCGCCGGGCTCGCGGGTTGTAACCACCGGCAGACCGCGGTGGCGCAGGTTATCCGTTAAAAGTTTGACTTGGGTTGATTTGCCGACGCCTTCGGTGCCTTCGAAGGTAATGAACAAACCGTCAGCCGCGGGCTTGCTGGAGGCGGTGTCGGCGGCTGAGTTGTCCGGTTTGTCAAAGGCATTGAGCATGAAGATGATATTCCTGTTAAACCACTAATCAACATTAATCTACACTTATAATCTAAAAGCAATGAATTCGGTTTGTGAACGGACATCGGATCAATGCCGATAAGTGAAGCTCAGTGGTTAAAATATCTTGTCTTATTTTGGCGAAGCCTGCGTTTTGAAAGTCAGCGAATCACATGGCGGCCATTAAACCCATTGTTTCATACAAGTCTCGCCCACGGCGCGAAGCGCCTGACACCCCGAGGTAGAGACTGTTGCGGCATAAAAAACCTTGTCTCGCACCTTGTCTCGCACCTTGTCTCGTGTTTTTTGACTTTGGAATCAGGTTTGTGATCCGCCTCAGGCGGATTCGGGACAAGGTTATATATATGAAGTCTCACATAAGCCCGTGCAGGCGAAACTAAACATACCACATTTGGAAAAAATCGGCGGCGATTTGTTTCATCCGGCGGCAGACAATATCCTGGCGATAAGCGGTTGTGCAATAGGCCATCGAAGCATTGGAGGCAGTGTCCGCTTTGGTCCCCAGGTAATTTTCTCGGAGCAGCTTTTCAGCCTCTTTTGCGCCGGCGACCTTGGCGGCGTTGGCGGCCATATCTCGCAGGAGCGCCGGTGAGCTGTCCCGCTCCAAGGCAGTCCAAATATTTACTTTGCAGACACCGTCCTGGAACAGGTGACGGATTTCCTCCGCGGGCACCGAGGAGCAGCCGTGCAGTACTATCCGAGTGCCGATTTGCTGTTTGATTTCCCGAGCGACGTCGGAGTGATATTTCAGATCCGCAGCGCTGGCCCGGTGTTCGGTGCCGAGGTTGGCGACAATGAAGTCGGCATTGGTTTTGTCGACATAATGGCGGGCTTTTTCCGGAGTGGTCAGATCGGCGGCAGCGTCGCCGGATGCTTCGATAATCTCGTCGCAGGCGCCTTCAACCACGATTTCTTTTCCGTGCTGTGTAATAAAGTCGGCGGTCATACGGATATTTTCATCGAAAGGCCGGGTGGAGGCATCGAACATGATGGAAGAGAACTGGTTCATATCCCACTGCAGCAACTCAGTGTCGACATCGGGCTGAATATGGTCGAGGTGGACCATCACTTTCAGTTTTCCATAAGGTGAATCCTCTCCGCACAGCACTTCCAGGTCTTTGAGAAACAGTTGCAGGCCTATGTGCCAGCAGCGTGAATGGGTGTAATTCACCGTCTGGGAGCGATGATCATAAAGGTTGGTGACGGCGATGGTGACCGGTATGTCTTCGATACCGAGTTTTTCTCCCGTTTCTCTGGCGGCTTCCAGGATGGCTTCGGTAGTGGTCAGGTTTTCTGAGCAGAAAGTGGGCACCACCCACTTTTTCTCGCGGGCCCAGGCATAGATATCCAGAACCTGCTGTTTGTCGGTAATTAAGGGCATAATGGGTTTCTTTCGCTTTATTTTTCAAGATTCCAAATCACTCGCCACGACAATTCGCCATGAGCGGGCACGGTCATACAGCAATTTTGCCGGTATGATTTATCCAAGCTGCTGGCGGCGCCCGGAATTGGTTCCAAAGCGCACTCATTTCTTTGTTTCCCTGGTTCCGGCGGATGCGCCTGGGGGTTCCACCAGATTCCGACGGTTGGGAATTGTTCAGTGGAAAACACGGAGGTTATTTTCAATCCGCTCAGATATCGCCAGGAAATTTGTCCCTCGCTGACATCCTTCAGTAACAGCATGTATGCGCGGTCTCTGGCTGAACGCATGAGAAAGTCGGCGACTTCCGTCGCTCCGCTGACAGGGAACCGGCAATCCGCTTCTTCATCAACGACATGCGAATGGGGCGGCAGGGAGATATGCGATATTTGATCCAGCGGCAGCAACGGATGCATGACGTGGATAAAGAAGTATTCTGCGGATCCCGGATTTTCGACCCGCCATTGCCAGGTCAGTTGCGTCGAGGAGAAGATCATTTTCCGCTGGAAACACAGGGGATAGCCGTTTAGCCGTGTTTCAGCCGTCAAGCCGTCGGAATTCGAGCGCACTTGCCATTGTTGCCAGCACAATTCTCCATGATCCGGAATTACGACGCGGCTTTGGGGATGAGTACATTGATCGACAGTGGGAAAACAATCGTCATAGCCGTAAACCGGACGGAGTTCATATTCGCCGAAATCTTCCTCAGGCGGCGAAAAATCCTCCGGCACCGGTGTCAACAGAGGTTGGCCTTCATACGACAGTTCGCTAAGGCGGGCTCCGTCTTTCGGCAGACAGACCGCTTTCCATGCATCATCCTCCCAGACAATTGTTTGGTTGTTTTGCATACAAGAACCGCTCCCGGCGCGATGCGCCTGAAACCCGAAGGGTGAGACTCTACGTACTTTTACACATACTCGTCACGCTAATCGTCATTATTTCTGACCCCGAAGATTTGAGTGTACGAGTACGTGTACGATTACGGTACTCGGATGATTGATAACCGATCACCGAGACGAAGTCCCATACAAGTCCAACCGCCGGCGCGAAGCGCCGGATACCCCGAGGGAGAGACTTAGTCTCGGGCAACACCTCGGGAGCGGCCGCGTCCTCGCGGGCATTAAGGTGTGCTCGCAAGGGAACGGGCTCTTTTATGGCTCGCGGGGACCTGACCACTCTTCGTGTGGCTCAGGCTGGCTGCTCGCCCTCCAT
>PUNB01000234.1 GCA_003552565.1 Lentisphaerota bacterium | reverse complement strand
TGCCTGGTCTGTCCGAAACTCAACATTCAGAATTCAGAATTCAATATTCATTATTAGTATTCACTGTTTCTTCCCCGGGGTATGTGGCCTGTTGCGCCGGCGGTCGGGCTTGTATGAGACTCACGGGAGAGACGAAGAGTGCGATGAAGTGTTTACGAAAGAAGCGTGGAGCCCATAACGCTTGATCCCGCCCTTAATCGAATACGTGAGCCCATCCTTTACCTGATTAATTCATGCGAATTCAGCCATGAGTTATTTTATATTCATATGCAACACGATGGCACATTGGAACCCCTGAAAGCCGAAACCTGTCGCGAGCAATGCATCATTTCTGAATGTGAATTGAAACAAGCTACCCACTCAACTTGAAAAGGAACCATAAAAATTGAATAATTCACACCAGGCTCCTGACAAAGAGCGCATTATTATCCTTGACTTCGGTTCGCAATACACTCAGCTTATAGCCCGCCGGATTCGGGAGGCGGGTGTTTATTCAGAGATAGTTGATTCGGCTGCGCCAGTGGAAGAAATCAGAGAGTATGCACCTTCCGGGATTGTTTTCAGCGGCAGCCCCGCCAGTGTTCATGATAAGGACGCTCCCGGTTTTGACAAAAAAATATTCGAACTGGAGCTGCCCATCCTCGGCATCTGTTACGGCTTACAGGTTGTTGCCGACAGTTTTTCCGGCTCGGTCCGTCGTTCCGGCTCCCGCGAATACGGTCCCGCCGATCTGCGAGTGCAAACTCCTGACAATCCTCTGTTCACCGGACTGCCGGAGATTTTCCGGGTTTGGATGAGCCATGCCGACGAAGTTGACCGGGAAGGACTGAAGATGCAGGTGCTGGCGGGCAGCGAGTCGGTGCCGGTGGCGGCCGTGCACGCGCCGGAATTGAATTTTTACGGTCTGCAGTTTCATCCGGAAGTTGTTCATACTGAGTACGGCTCCAGCATACTGGCCAATTTCGCCCGAATCATCTGCGGCTGTTGCGGAAACTGGACCCCGAAAGCCTATATCGATGAAGCTCTCGAGGACATACGCCGGAAGGTCGGCGATCGGCATGTGGTCTGCGGCCTCAGCGGCGGTGTTGACAGCGCGGTTGTCGCCGCCTTGATTCATCAGGCGGTCGGCAGCCGGCTGACCTGTATCTTCGTCGACAACGGTCTTCTCAGACACGATGAAGCGGAAAGATTGTTTAAAGTTTTTGAAAACTACCTGCGCATGAAAATCATCCGAGTCGATGCCGTTCAACAGTTCCTGGACAGGTTGAAGGGAGTCACCGATCCGGAAGAAAAACGCCGCCGTATCGGCCATGTTTTTATCGATATATTTTCCCAGGCCGCCTCCAGCATTCCCAATGCCGGACTCCTGGCTCAGGGAACATTATACCCGGACGTGATAGAAAGCAGCGGTATCGGCAAGCATGCGCAAGTTATTAAAAGCCATCACAACGTCGGCGGCTTACCTGAGAAACTGGATTTCGAGCTGCTGGAGCCCCTGCGCTATTTATTCAAGGACGAAGTCCGGCAGGTCGGTCTGGAGCTGGGACTGCCGGAAGAAATGGTCTGGCGTCAGCCGTTCCCCGGCCCTGGCCTGGCAGTGCGGGTGGTCGGCGAAGTGAACGCAGAACGTTTGGAACTGCTGCGGCAGTCTGACCGTATTGTTCAGCAGGAAATGAAACAGTCCGGCTGGTACCGAAAGGTCTGGCAGAGCTTCGCCGTGCTTCTGCCGGTGCAAAGTGTGGGGGTAATGGGAGACGGAAGAACTTATGAATTCACTATCGCCCTGCGAATAGTGGAAAGCACTGACGGCATGACCGCTGACTGGGTGCAGCTGCCGCAGGAACTGACAGCCCGAATCTCCACCCGCATCATCAATGAAGTGCGCGGTGTCAACCGGGTGGTCTATGATGTCACTTCGAAACCGCCCGGCACCATTGAATGGGAGTGACGCGGAGGTTATTCATCCAGCTGCTTTATCCATTCTTTGACGGCGATTTTCTCCGGCACTCTCCCGACCGACTTAATCCGCTGTTTGGCGGTGGCGACGCTTGGAAAGCTGAAAACGCCGAAGCGCTCACGGCATTCATCCACATCCTCTATCTCTTCATATCGCACCTCCGCCCCCAGTTCACTAAGCGCCTCCTTGACTCTTTCCCGGACGACTAAACAATCATCATCCGGCGGCCCGAACACCCTTATTACTTTGCTCTGACTCTCGATCCGCAAACGGGTCTTTTCATTGATGCGTTTCTGAATGGCTTCAATCAGTTTGTCACGCGGCGGTATCTGAGAAACAAAGGTGATTTTGCCGTCAATGCAGATGGTCGGAATGTTGCGTACCATCAGCGCCGACATGAAAGCAATTGATTCACGGTATTTTATTTTATGTTCCCGCCATTCAACGATACCCTCGAAATGCGGAACCACCTGTTTTATCGCTTCCACCATATATTGACAGGGAGTGCAGGCCTCCGAGTCAAGAGTGATAATATCAACCACCACCGTAGCCCCTTGGCCGTACTCACTCATATCGGCAAGATTCAAAGGATCACTTTTTTCGATCGCCATTGCCCGGGCCGCTTCCCTGGCGTATTCGTTATGTGCCACTTCGGCAATAGCTTCAATATTCTCCGGCGGCGTGGCGAATGGTATATCGCAGCCGGGAGACAATATATAACCCTTGCAGCCGCCTATTTCCAGACACTCCACGGCATTGCGCCGGTTATCATCCGGTGTGCCGTTGAGCATGGTCACGGTGAGCTGTAGATTGCCGCCGAAAGCCTTGTCGCGGTTACGGCATAAATCACCGACATGTTCCAGCGGAATATTTTCATCAACCGAAATACAGTCGCAACCGGTTTCACTCATGGCTTCCAGGTTCTGCATGGCGTGACCGCAGACAAAGAAGGCGCCGCCCAATCCAAGACCGCGAATATGATCAAAAACCCGGATTGACGGCTGGGTACAGTATTCCCGGAATTGTTCTGGGCCGATTTGACTGGTCATGGGATCGACCACGGCGACAATGTCACAACCGCCCCGATGGTAAAAATCAACCATTCTTTGTGCTGCTTCAGAGCAGAAACTGAGAATATTATTAACTGCAGCCGGATTGTCGAACATCTCCATAAACATCGCCGGCCCCAGCAAATGCATACCAAGCGTAAAAGGTCCGGTGATAAGACCGTATAAAGCAATCTCTGGGTGATTGGCCCGCAGCCTTTCAGTCGCCTCCATTATCAGCGGTATCCGGCCGTCTTCACCTTTCGGCAAAGATAAATCCCCCAGCCCGACTCCCTCATTCAAGGGATGCGACGTTACCGCCGGCGGATTATCCTCCGACCAGACCAAACTGCAGCCGAGAATCTCCGCCTCCACCTGTAAATCGAAAATTACCGGTATCCCATCAGGCTGATAACGCTCAATCGCCTTCTCCTGAGCCGCGCACAGAAGATCAGCACTCTGAAGGATTTCCTGAGCGGTTTTACCTATCAGACTGGCACTGTGAACCCCGCAGAAAGGCACCCATGGCACTCGTTCACATTCTTCTCGCCTGAAAGCCCGCTTTACTAAATCTCTGCCGGTCATCTTTTTTACCCTTTCTTTGTAAAATAACGCAATATACCGAATTCAGCATAGTGGTAATTTAAGAATCCCAAAAGAAATGACAAACGGCTTTCTGCTATTTTGTTTTAATTTTCTAAAAGATATGCCAGATTATACAAAACTATAAAATTAATTGCATCAATTGTATGGACTCACAAGCATCCCATGCGATGGTCTGATTAATCCGCCTGAGGCGGATTATCCCAGCCATCAAGCGGGATACTTGGGAATTCATTCAATCACCTTCTGTTTCCAGGTTCCTTTGACAAACCAGCTCATTATAGCTGTAACCCCGAGAACCTTCGCCACCAGTATCCCAAGCCAGACACCATCAATACCCCATTCGAAAACGGTGGAAAATATGTAAGAAAAAGGCACCTGGATTATCCACAGATTAAAAATCAGGAAAAAGGTTTTAGCCGCCGTTTTCCCAGCTCCCTCAAGAGCGCCGCCCAGGACCTGCTGCACGGCAAGGAACATATAAGCGAATCCGCCTATCCTGAGATAATTAGTTCCGTCTCTCAACACTTCTGGATCATCGGAAAAAAATCCCATTAAATCAGGCGCAGCCATAAAAAGAATCATTGCCACGGAAAACATGACGGTCAGGATAAAACCGGCTCCCGTCCAGGCTGTCCTGCCCGCCTGCTCCGGCTGATCCGCTCCTAAGTGAAGCCCGACAAGAATCGCCGTGCCCCGCCCCATGCCCATGGAAGGCATTCTAATCAGAGCCAGAATGCGATTTCCGACTCCGAAAGCGGCCAAAGGATAGGAACCGAATCTGGCCACAATAGAAGTCATAAAGGTCAATGCGACAGCCAGTGTCGAGGTTCCTATTGCGGCGGGAATCCCTATGCGGACTATTCGTTTAATAATTCGCCATTGGGGCAGAAAGTGAACAAGGCCAAGATGCAGCCCCTTCATTCCTCGAAACATTAGATAAATCCCGATTATCGTTCCGCCCAAACGGGATATGATGGTGGCGTACGCCGCACCTGAAATACCGAGTTCGGGAAAGAAGCCCCAGCCGAAAATAAGAAATGGATCCAGGGCAATGTTAAAAACAACACATAAAACCTTTATTTTCATTGGAGTGACAGTATCTCCAGTCCCCTCCAGAACCGCGGCGAAAACAAAGAAAATAAAAATTAACGGTATGCCGGCTGTTATTATCCGGAAATAGTTCCAGGCATCCTCAATTATGTCAGGCCCCGCCCCGATTAAAATTAGAAGATCCCGCCCCCAGACAAGCCCGGCGATAGAAAATAGAAGAGAAATAAAAACAGAAAAACCAATCACTTGCCCAGCCGCCCTGTTCGCCATCTCACTGGAATCAGCGCCTGTATACTGGGAAACCAGAGTCACACCCGAAATAGCGAATCCTCCGGCGAGAGAAATAACAATAAACAGAAGAGGGAAAGAAACAGATATGGCCGCCAGCGGCCCGGGCCCCAATTGTCCCACCCAAAAAGTATCCGCCAGATTATAAAAAAGCTGGAACAGTTGCGCTGCCATCAGCGGCCAGGACAAGCGAAGCAAAGTCGGCAATATCGGTTTGTTAATTAAATTTTCCTTCTCTCCAGCATTACCCGACATAACACAGCTTTCCGTTTTTCAGTTAATACCCTATAGCCCCCAAGGAACATACCATAACCGCCGTGCCTAAGGATACCAACAGGAGGGTATCCGAAAAGGCAAACGAAAGAAAAAGGTTCTTCCACAGATTATGTGGACGAGCCAGAAAAAGCTAAATGGGTTGACATTCAAGGCGACAGCGATAGATTGCCGAAACCAATCAGTTTTTCCGAATCTGTGTAACAGCGGCAAGCACACACTGTTTGGTTTTAATATTTTCATCCGAAATGGAACACGGTTCGGGACAAGGTTCGGGACAAGGTTCGGGACAAAGTTGAACTCAAGAACATGCGATATACCTTTTCGCATAGCCTCTAGCCAGACCCTCCCATGGGATGTTTGTGAATTCAAAATTATCGAACAGTGAATGCCCTGACACCTGAAACCAAGCTGTTACTCAGTATGTTAAAATCCACCATAAAAAAGATACCGCCGCATTTACCAGCTGTCACACTCCTGGGATTGGTCACCCAGATCGGTCAAGTGCTGGTTCTGCGGGAACTTCTGATGGTCTTCCATGGCAATGAAATGACCATCGGCATTATTCTGGCTTCCTGGATGTTATGGGTGGCTGTCGGCTGCCGGCTGGGGACCTGCCTGATCGCCCGAAGCCGACATCCCGATATTTTGTCGTTGAGCAGTGCTGTCGCCATCCTGGTCACCCTGCCCGCCACCCTGATCGTTATCCGAGGCCTTCGCGGTTTGTTTGACATCATCCCTGGCGCCATGCTTTCCCTGCCGGATATGCTGATCTCTTCATTTATTTTGATGGCTCCTCTGGGAATTGTCATCGGCGCACAATTCATTTTCTTAGCCCGACTGTGGCGTGAGAACATCCCGGACCAGGGAATGAAAGGGGCGGGCAATACCTATATTTGGGAAGCTCTTGGCAATCTTGCCGGCGGCGTAATTTTCACTTTTTTCATGCTGCATGTGTTAAACTCCATGCAGTCAGCGCTTTACACCGGCGCGGCCATGCTGGCGGGCGCGGTACTGCTTTTTTTTTCTTTGCGTCAGCGTCAGCCGCTCTATTCGGCGGTCTTGCTGGCGGCTTTACTGTTTGTCTGCTGGCTGAGCTGGCCCCGGCTGGAAAAGCTGGACTTCTGGGCCTATCAAACGCAATGGAATCATTTCGCCCCGGAATTTGAACTTCTTGAAATACACCAATCCAAACACGGCACTATCAGCGTCGCCCACCGCGAGGGGCAGTTCAGTTTTTTTCAAAGCGGACACCTGGTTTTCTCAACCGCCGGCCCGGAAGCGAAAACACCGGGATTCGAAGAACAGCAAGGCGCCAACTTCGTCCACCTCACCATGACTCAGCATTCTCAGCCTGAAAATGTGCTTTTGATCGGCGGCGGCTGGCGCGGCACCCTGGGCGAGATCATCCTGCATCCGATACAGCAGCTTGACTACGTGGAACTGGATGAAAGATTGACCGAAGCCGCCCTGCCCTATCTGTCAATCGCCACCCGAGAGGCGATTAAAGATCCTCGGGTACGACTGCTGCATACCGATGGCCGCAGCTTTATTCAACGAACGGAGGAAAAATACGACCTTATTATTATCGATGTTCCCGATCCCAAAACGGCGGTTCTGAATCGTTATTACACGCGGGAGTTCTTCAGACAGGCGAAAGAAAGGCTCACTTCAAACGGTGTCCTTGCACTCAGCGTAGCCTCCGCCCCTGATTTACGGGAACGAGCGCTGGCCAACCGGAAAGCGACCATTTTCCATACCCTTGATCAGGAATTCAATCTGGTGCTGGCTGCCGGAGAACGAGACCTTACCTTCTTCGCCTCCGATTCAAAAGAGCAGATCTCCGTCGATCCGGCAATCCTGGCTGACAGGTACCAGGAGCGCCGGATAGAAAGCACCAATTTCGGTGCCGGTCATTATCGTACGCTGCTGAGAGATCAACACACCCGGCGGGTAAACTGGATACTGCGCCACCATGGACGTTCCGCCGCCGCGCATCTGGAAAAACCGCCGGCCGCTCCAATATCACCCGGATCAATCAACGAGCAGGAGAAAGAAACGAAGGCCCTGCCGCCGGTGGAAAAACGGTACTTTATAAATTCCGATTTTCGCCCCATAGGATATTATTACACTCTTATGTACTGGGAAAAAGCAGGACGCGGTACTCCTGGACAGACATTCGGAAAAATGCTGACAATCAACTACCCGCTCTGGGGCGGAACCTTGTTTGTTCTTTGCCTGACTGGAGCTGGGGGATGCGTTTTATTAAGCAAAAAACGTAAGCTTCAGACAGATTTGCGTTTCGCCCTTCTGTTGGCCGTCTTCACTACCGGTCTGTCCACGATGATAATGCAAGTGTCACTGATTTTTGCATTCCAGAGTGTTTACGGCTTCATTTATGAAATGGTCGGAATGATTGTGGCGATGTTCATGGGAGGACTGGCCGCCGGCACTTACAGCGCCCAGCGCTGGATAAAGGAAAAAGCCAATATTTCCAACCTGGCAAAAGTCCAGGCTATGCTGGTTGTATTCGCCGGCATCCTTGCCTTCCTGCTGCCGGCGGCTCCGCGTCTTCAGTCTCCAGGTTTGATATTCGCGGTGTTTTCAGCGCTGACATTCGTCGCCGGATTCTGCAACGGCCTGGATTTTCCCTTGGTCGCATCCTCCCTGTGCCGTCTTAATCAGAGTGCTGACAAATCGGCCGGAACCATTTATTCTCTTGAACTCCTGGGCGCCTGCGTCGGCGCTGTTCTTGCCAGTGCCGTACTGGCACCGATTTACGGCATAACCATAAGCTGCTTAACCGCCGGCGCCGCCAATCTGGCGGCTTTGAGCGCCTTGCTGCTGTCCCTTTGGAGAGAAAAAACTTGAGGTTGAGGATTGAAGACATGCTCTTGTAGTGCCAGCGCAGCTGTAAACTATTGCAATAGAATTGTATAAAATTTAGGCTGCGGAAGTCGGGCTAACCACACGCAAGGTGGTCAGATCCTCGCCCGTAAAAACTGCTTCCCGCTCACCGATACGGCCGAGGACGACCGTATTACCAACGACTTGCGCCGCATCATGAAAATGCCGCAGTTCCGCGTCTGCGCGGCAGTCACCGGTGCGGCTTCAGCCCGCTGGAGAAAGCTCCTGCTCGCACTCCCCGCCCGCTTGCTGACATGCCGCGCCGTAGCCTTGGCCGGGACGCGAAGTCGGCCTATCTTGAATTAATCCATGCCATGCTTTTACTTGAATATCCATCGCTTGACAACGTATATTCAATGAATATAGTAGCGGGATGATCAGAAGAACGCATTATCTCAAGAAGATTGATGAGATGTTTCGGGTCTTTCCGGTAACGGCGCTGCTGGGGTCGCGCCAGTGCGGAAAAACGACTCTGGCGCATCAATACGCAAAGCAGACGGGAATGGAAAAGGTCGCTTTCTACGACCTTGAAAACCCGACTGACCTGGCTCGCCTGTCCGCTCCCATGACTGAACTGGAACGCCGTTCCGGGCTGGTGGTGCTTGATGAAATCCAACGGCGCCCGGAATTATTTGAGCTGCTGCGTGTACTAGCCGACCGGCCAACGAATCCAGCTCGGTTTCTGGTGCTTGGCAGTGCCTCGCCGTATTTGGTGCGCGGCGTATCGGAGACTCTGGCCGGCCGCATCGGCTTTGTAGACATGACAGGTTTCACCCTCGACGAAGTAAATCCGGAGGCGTTTCGCAAACTATGGCTGCGCGGCGGTTTCCCGCGCTCTTTTCTGGCTCCCAGCGACACAGCTTCCGCTGCCTGGCGAGAGGGATTTGTCCGTACTTTTCTAGAACGCGACATACCGCAGTTCGGCTTTTCTATTCCCGCCGAAGCGCTGCGCCGATTCTGGACCATGACAGCGCACTATCATGGACAAGTCTGGAATGCCGCCGAGTTTGCGCGGTCTCTTGCGACATCCGAATCGACCGCGAAACGCTATCTGGAACTGCTCGAAGGCGCCTATATGGTGCGCCGGCTGCTCCCCTGGCATGAGAATCTTAAGAAACGTCAGGTCAAGGCGCCTAAGGTTTTCATTCGCGACAGCGGCATTACTCACAGCCTTCTGGGGCTTCACCGGGAATCCTCGCTACTTGGCCATCCCAAGCTTGGCGCCTCCTGGGAAGGTTTTGTCATCGAACAGATCGCACATGCCTACGGTATCAGAGACATTTACTTCTGGCGGACATACGCGGGAGCGGAACTGGATGTTATTCTGTTTCGTGACGGGAAACGACATGGTTTTGAGATAAAATACAGCGATGCGCCCAACCCGACGAAGTCCATGCGCATCGCCATCGAGGATCTGGGGTTGGAATCTCTAACCGTTGTCTATCCCGGAACCGTCGCATACCAGTTGCATGACCGCATCTTTGTCAAACCCGTTGTGGAACTGTCCCGCCCTGAAGACGATGATAGTTTACAATGACGCACAATAACAGTCGTCCGCAGACATCGCCGCAAGCGTCACCCGCTTTCCCCATTTCATAAGCAACATTTCGACAAAGATATGCGGGCTGGCAGCTCCTGTCTTTGTTCATGTTTGTGCCGCCGCCCTGCAGGGGGTCTTTTTCCTAGCTGATAGCTTGAGCCTCCGCGAAAAGGGGGCGAGACCTAAATTTATGTTGCTGAAAACCTTGTCCCGAACCGAAATCCGATTGGTTTTAATGTTTTCATCCGAAATGGAATATGGTTTGTGATCCGCCTCAGGCGGATTCGGGACAAAGTTGAACTCAAGAACATGCGATATACCTTTTCGCATAGCCTCTAGCTTGACCCCGAGCAAAAAGGTATTTACGGTCTCTAAATGCACAAAAAAAAAATAAAACCTAGTCGAATGAAGAAGCCGCTCGACGAGAGCGATGGACGAGCTCCGTAATTCACGTCCCTACCCTCTTATTACCAAAAAAGCCAGATAGGCGGCATAACCGATCAGGAACATCCCTCCTTCCCATCGATCCAGTTTATGCTTGCCGCTGGTGAACATAAAAATAAACAAGAAAAAGGTGCCTGCGATCAGCACCAAGGCGTCCACCTTTATGAAAGAAGGCAGCGTCAGCGGATTGGCAATGGAGGTAATTCCCAGAACCATAAAAATATTCAGGATATTACTGCCGATTACATTTCCCACCGCCAGATCAATATTATCCTTTTTAACGGCGACAATCGCGGCGCTTAATTCCGGCAGCGAAGTGCCGATAGCAACGATGGTGGCGGTGATCAGATATTCACTTATGCCTAATACCCGCGCAGTGGCTACCGCACCGCCTACTGTCCATTCACCGCCGAAATAAAGAGCAATCGCTCCGCCGACAATCAGAAAAACTATACTTATCGATGAACGCTTCTGAATCAATTGCTCAAGAATATTTTCTCTGGTTCTTTTCGCCAGTTCGAAAACATAATACATGAAGATAGCAAGAAAAAAAAGCAGAATTATCCCGTCCGCGCGGCCTAGGATATTCTCACTGGCAACATCGGCGAGCCATGGACGAAACGCAAAAACACCCACAACCATAGCGGCGAGAAAAGCAAAGGGAATCTCTTTCCAAGTGGTGGAAAACTTCACCTTTAAGCTAGTCAACAGTGAAGCCACTCCGAGAACCAGCAGCAGATTAGCGACACAGCTGCCGAGGATATTTCCTAAGACCACCTCCCCGCTGCCGCGGGCGGCGGCGAAAAGACTGATTCCCAGCTCCGGCAAAGAAGTTCCCAGAGAGGCAACAGTCAGGCCGATGGTCAGCTTGGAAACACCGAGATTGTCGGCCAGGGACGAGGCCCCCGCAACCAGCCAGCCAGCGCCTTTAATCAGCAGAAATATGCCAATAAAAAAAAGCAGGTAATTCATTTTAATTTATGAATGGGATTATCTTTCTTTCAACTCGGACATGCTGCGCTTGAGAATCTCTGCCGATCTCTTAAGGCCTTGCGACTCCTGCTCACTTAAGTTTGCCGTTACAATTTTCTCAATCCCCTCACTCCCAACTACACAAGGCACACTCAGACAGACATCATCCAAATCATATTCACCTTCAAGCAGAGTGGAAACCGTCAGAATACTGCGCTCGTTGCGCAGGATCGCCTGGACTATTCTGACTAACGCCAACCCTACAGCGAACCATGTGGCCCCTTTATAGTTGATAATATGATAAGCGGAATCCCTTACCCCCTCGGTTATCTCCTGCCGCTGCCTGGTAAGGTCGTCTCCGCATTTCGCACAGATTCGACAGTAATCGTCCATGCGCACTCCGCCGATATGAGTCATTGACCAGGCAGCTACTTCACTGTCGCCATGCTCCCCAAGGATATAAGAATGAACGTTCTGGCTGTTCACTCCACAGTGCCGACTGAGCAGATAACGAAAGCGGATACTGTCCAGCACCGTGCCGGAGCCAATAACCCGTGCCCGCGGCCAGCCGCTGCCGTTTAACGCCACCCGGGTTAAAATATCAACCGGATTGCTGACCACTACCACTACAGCCTTTGACTGTTGAGCAACTATGTCGCTCATAATCCCCTCCATTATCTGCGCATTGCGCTTAAGCAGGTCAAGTCTGGACTCTCCCGGTTTCTGTTTCGCTCCGGCGGTAATGACAATCACCTGAGCATCGGAATAATCACTGCTGTCCCCCGCTTTTATCTGCACTGGACTGGTAAAAGGCAGTCCATGAGCCAAATCAAGCACTTGTCCTTCTGCATGATCCCGATTAATATCCACAAGCGCTATTTCATCAGCGGTTCCCGCCTGCATGAGGGCGTATATAAAAGTACTGCCGACCGCTCCAGCTCCCACAACTGTGACTTTTCGGGATCGCCATGGCGACTGATTCACGGATTCCTGATTCATTTTTTCACCTCTTCTGCTTTAATTTCGCTAACTGTTTTCAAAAAAAAACTATAATACCTAACTGGAAATTATCCAAAGTGGAGTCAGATTAATATTTTACGAACAATGCACCAAGAGGTAAACCGTGTTTCGCATAAGCCCGACCGCCGACGCGAAGCACCTGATACTCCGGAAGAGAAACAGCGCCCCGCGGCTAGTCTTAAAACCAACTGACCACTTAATTAAATTTAATGCATTTCTTCAATGTGGATTATGTGTACAATGAAAAAGAAAACTGCAGATTCATCCAATACCACAACGATTAAGTGGATCGGGCAGGCGGATGGACACGGATGAATACTTATAATAATTACAGAATATTTGGCTCGCGGGGACGCTCGCCCTCCATTTTTTGTGCATTTTTGTGTTTTTTGTCGCTATCAAACTCGATTTTTCATAAAATACTCTCCGCGCCAGTTGCGGGTATTTTGCTTGCCTGCCTGTTCGCGGCGGGCTGTGAAAGGACGAATCACGAATCTGCCGCCGAAGATCGCCAGCGGAGCAACGACCGGCAAACTAAGATCGAAGAGAAAAAAACACATGAACCGATCCCTGTCGGTCTGGAGCATGTACTGAATCGATTGCCCCATGACCCCGAGGCATTCACCCAAGGCTTTCAATATTGGGACGGAATTTTTATCGAAAGCACCGGCGGTTACGGTACCTCGGCAATCCGGCTGGTGGAACCGGACAACGGCCGCGGTATCCAACATCACGACCTGCCCAGCCACCT
>PUNB01000206.1 GCA_003552565.1 Lentisphaerota bacterium | reverse complement strand
GATCGCCACCGCCCATGACGGGGTGGATCATGACGCTCTGACCGAAATCCTGCCAGTGATCATCGACACGCGCAACGCCTGTAAACCTAGAGACAATGTCGTCAAAGCTTGAAAAACGGAACAGCTACCCACTCAATTTGAAAAGGAACCAAAACCATGAGTTTAATCGGACTGGACATCGGAACCACCGGCTGTAAGTGTACAGTTTTCGAAGAACAAGGGAATGTACTTTCATACGCCTATCAGGAGTATCCATTGGAAAGACCGGCGGCGGGACACGCTGAACTGAATCCGGAAAACGTCTGGAACGCGGCCTGCACTGTGATAAAACAGGCCCTCTCCGAATGTCCCTCCACCCATGTAGCGGCTCTTTCAATTTCCTCCATCGGCGAAGCCGCCATCCCCGTCGACCGTCAGGGGCGGGCTCTGGCCAACAGCATCCTGTGTACCGATGTCCGCGGCGCCGAAGAATGTCAATATCTGGAAGAAATTCTCGGGCGGGAACGAATCATGGATTTAACCGGCATTCCGCCGCATCCCATGTACACAATCTGCAAAGTCATGTGGATAAAGCGGAATCAGCCGGAAATATTCAACAACGCCTGGAAATTCCTGCTCTTTGAAGACTACATTATCTACCGCCTGACCGGCGAAACGGTTATCGACTATTCCCTGGCGGCCCGCACCATGGCCTTCAACGTGGTCGAAAAAAAATGGGCCGCGGAAATTTTTGAAGCCGCCTCCATAGATCCCGGACTGTTCTCGAAACCAGCTCTCTCAGGGACTCCGGCGGCAGTCGTTAAACCTCAACTGGCCCGGGAGCTCGGGCTCTCTTCGGAAACCCTGGCGGTAACCGGCGGCCATGATCAGATCTGCGCCGCGGTCGGCGGCGGTATATTAAGCGAAAAAATTGCGGTCGACGGCATCGGCACGGTGGAGTGCATCACTCCGGCCTTCGGCCAGCCGCTGCGCAATCCGCAAATGATGAAAAACAACTTCAACTGCGCCCCTCACGCCCTCGAAGGACTGTACGCCACTTACGCCTTCAACTTCACCGGCGGCGGTTTGCTGAAATGGTTCCGGGACTGTTTCGCCCGGCACGAAAAGGAAGAGGCGGCCAAAAGCGGCGGCAATGTTTACGCCCAGCTTGATCAGCAGGCGCCGCGGGAACCCACTTCCCTGCTGGTGCTGCCGCATTTCGCCGGCGCCGGCACTCCCTACATGAACCCGCAGGCACAGGGCGCTATTCTGGGGCTGACGTTTGATCACACCCAGGCGGATGTTTACCGCGCCATGCTGGAAGGAGTGACCTATGAAATGGCCTATAACATGGAATGTCTGAACAATGCCGGCATCATCGTCGACAGCCTGCGGGCCGTCGGCGGGGGAGCCAAGTCCGACCTGTGGCTGCAGATCAAAGCGGATATCATGCAGCGGCCGGTGGAAAGACTGAATGTTGACGAAGCCGGCACCTTGGGAACCGCCATATTGGCCGGAACCGCGGCCGGAGTTTACAATTCTCTGGAGGAGGCGACGGCACAATTAGTGACAGTGAAACAAACCTTCCTTCCTGACTCCCGCAACCGGGAGATATATCAGCGGCAGTATCAGCGCTACAAACAAATTTATCCACGAATCAATGATATATAACCAAACCTGCATCCAGAGTATCACCGCGCACCTCCCGGAAGAACGTATCAGTTCCGCTTCGATTGAAGAACGTCTCGCTCCGCTTTATCAGCGGCTGCGGCTGCCGGAGGGGCGGCTGGAAATGATGTCCGGCATCCATGAACGGCGCCATTGGCCATCGGGAACGATGCCCAGTCAGGCCGCCGCCGAGGCGGGAGAGAAAGCTCTGCAACAGGCCGATATACCGAAGAAGCGGATAGGGGCTCTGTTTAACTGCTCGGTAAGTCGTGATTTCGTTGAACCGGCCACCTCAACCGTGGTTCACGGCCGGCTGCGACTGCCGGAAAATACTCTTAACTTCGACATTTCCAACGCCTGCCTGGGCTTCCTCACCGGCATGACGGTGATGGCCAATATGATTGACAACGGCGAAATCGAGGCCGGCCTTTTGGTCGCCGCCGAAAACGGCAGGCCGCTCATGGAAAACACCATCCGCCTGCTGAACCAGGACTCCTCCCTGAAAAGAAAAGACATCAAACCCATGTTCGCCTCCCTGACCATCGGCTCCGCCGCAGTCGCCGCCGTTCTCTGCCACAGTTCCCTGAGCCGCGGCCGGCAGCATCGCCTGCTCGGCGCCACCCATCTCTGCGACACCCGTTACAGCCATTTATGCCAGGGAAACAGTGACTCCGGCATGGGCGACGGCAGCGGCGCCCTGATGAACACCGATGCCGAGGAACTGCTGCTGCGGGGAGTTGAGGTCGCCAAGCGGAACTGGGAACAATTCAAACGGGAGTTTGACTGGGATGAGTCCACCCCCGAACTGGTCTGCACTCACCAGGTCGGACGTGCTCACCGCCAAACTCTTTATGAGATGCTGGGCATTGATCCGGCCAAAGATTTTTCCACCGTCGAATGTCTCGGCAATTGCGGCTCGGCCTCCCTGCCCCTCACCTTGGCTCAGGCACTGGAAAAAAGAAAAGAAATGAAGGCGCAATTCCCCATCGCCATGCTGGGCATCGGCAGCGGCATCAACTGTCAAATGCTGGCCTTGCAGTGGTGACAAACAGATGCCTTGTATGAAACACAATTCTGAATGTTGAATATTGAATGATGAATTTTGAAGTGGAACTGTCTGG
This sequence comes from Lentisphaerota bacterium, assembly GCA_003552565.1. Classification (GTDB taxonomy): domain Bacteria; phylum Verrucomicrobiota; class Lentisphaeria; order Oligosphaerales; family PUNB01; genus PUNB01. The sequence goes on along the minus strand of PUNB01000206.1, from coordinate 55 downwards.
TCTGTCCGAAACTCAACATTCAGAATTCAAAATTCATTATTAGTGTTCCCTGTTT
>PUNB01000177.1 GCA_003552565.1 Lentisphaerota bacterium | reverse complement strand
CCGGATGGGAGCAGTGCCGTTTTTTGTTCGGGCGCGCCGTTGGCGAGCCGGTGGCGCGCGCGCGCGTCGTCGGCTATTTTATCTATTCCGATCCCCCCGATACGCGACGCCGTGCCCTCGAAATAGCTATCTATCAGTTCTTTGCTCAGGCCCACGGCCTCGAAGATCTGCGCGCTGCGGTAGCTGCGCAGCGTGGATATTCCGCTTTTGGACATTACTTTCAAAAGCCCCTTGCAGAGCGCTTTTATGTAGTTTTCGATTGCTTTTACAGTTCCTGTTCTCTGCGACAACCTGTCTTCGGCCGCCAGGGCTGCAACGGACTCGAAGGCCAGATAGGGGTTGACGGCACTGGCGCCGTACCCCAAAAGCAGTGCCAGGTGCATAACTTCACGTATTTCACCACTTTGGACTATCAGCCCGACGGGTGTTCGAAGGCAGCTCTGAATCAGGTGTTTATTGACCGCGGATACGGCCAGCAGTGCGGGGATAGGCGCCTTACCGGGGGGCAGATCGCTGTCACTGAGCACAAGTATGTTTTTCCCGTCTCGCACGGCCGCTTCCGACCGGCTGCATAGCTCCCCTACGCTTTTCCTGAGGCTTTCTCCGTCGCCGTTGCATGGGAATGCCATGGGCAGCGTATCACACGCAAAACCGTCCAGATGCAACGTCCTGATCCGCTGAAGGTCGTTATTGGAGAGCACTGGATGTTTGAGTTTAATGAGGCGTGCGTGGCCGGGGACCTCGGAGAGAATGTTATCGGAAATCCCTATGAAAGTCATAAGCGACATGACCAACTCCTCGCGAATCGGGTCGATGGCGGGGTTGGTCACCTGGGCGAAGAGTTGTTTAAAGTAGTGGTAGAGCAGCTGCGGTTTTTCTGACAGCACAGCCGGCGGCTCGTCATTGCCCATCGAGCCGGTGGGCTCGGCGGCATCAGAGGCCATCGGCGCAAGAATATTTTTCAGGTCTTCCCGCGAGTAGCCAAAAAGTTTTTGTCTGTGCAGGAGGGATTTTTCGGGCTTTACGCCGGATACGGCGTCGTAGAACCCACGGATTGAGATTTTGTTATCGCTGACCCATCTTCGGTAGGGGCGTTTTCTGGCAAGACGCATTTTGATCTGCGTGTCGTTTTCGATTCTGCCGGTATCGAGATCGGCGAGCAGCATTTGTCCGGGGCGCAGAGCTCCTTTAGTTTTGACCCGGGACGGCGAGATATCAAGCACGCCCGTTTCCGAGGCGAAGACGACGAATCCGTCATTGGTTATGGTATATCTGCCCGGGCGCAGTCCGTTTCGGTCGAGTATGGCGCCCACTTTTCGCCCATCGCAGAAAGCCACCGCTGCGGGGCCGTCCCAGGGTTCCATAAGCCCGGCATGATATTCAAAGAAGCCGCGCAGGTCGGGGCCAATGGGGTATTTCTCGCCCCACGCCTGCGGCATCAGCATAAGCATCGAATGTTCAAGCGTGCGCCCCGAGCAGGCCAGCAGCTGGAGCGCGTTATCCAGGCATGCGGAGTCACTGCCGGTTTCGTCCAGGACGGGCAGGATTTTCTTTAAATCCTCTCCGAGAAGGTCCGATTTCAGGTTATTTTCACGGGCGCGCATCCAGTTGATGTTGCCCCGCAGCGCGTTTATTTCGCCGTTATGTGCCAGGAGGCGCAGTGGCTGAGCCAGTTCCCATGTCGGAGCGGTATTTGTGCTATAGCGCTGATGCACGACCGCCATTGAGCCGGCAAGCCGTGTATCGGATAGATCCGGGTAGAAGGCGGCAAGCTGCGGCGCCAGCATAAGCCCTTTGTATACGATTGTACGAGAAGAGAGGCTCGGGATATAGCATTGGATGCCGGCGCTGAGTGCGCTTTTTTCTATAACGCGTCTGAGCACGTATAATTTTCTTTCGAGCGCATCGCCGGTGGATTTTGACGAGACGAAAAATTGCCATATATCCGGCATATGTTTGCGCGCGCTGCTTCCGAGCGCATTTGGATCGACTGGCACCCGGCGCCGGCCAAGAAGGTTGAAGCCTTCCACGGTTATCTGCTTTTCTAAAAATCTCCACGTATCCGGTGACGCATCGGGATCCCGGCGGAGGAAGGCCGTCCCCACGCCGTAGTCGCCCGGCGAGGGAAGCGGTACGCCGTGTTTTTGCATTTCACCGCGCAAAAACCCGTCGGGGATTTGAAGCAGAAGTCCGGCCCCGTCTCCAGTGTCGGCATCCGCTCCCGCGGCGCCGCGATGCTGGAGGTTGACAAGGATTTCTATTGCCTTTTGAACCAGCTCGTGTGAAGGTTTGGCGTTAAGTTCGGCCAGAAACCCGACCCCGCAGGAGTCGTGTTCATTTGCAGGGTTGTAAAGCCCGTCGGGCCGAAGCCACGTGCGAAGCATTCCGGCGCCGCCGCCGTCTTTCTCCGGTGCCCCGGTGTAAAGACGCATTTGTCTCCGGGAAAGTTTGCCTGGGTCTCGGCGACGACCGGCAATGTTTTTCTCTATGCTCATGGTTTTACCGTTGCTGATGGTAAAAAAGGTGCGTTTTTACGCAAAGACCGCGCAAATTTTGTGCATTTATTCGATAATAGCTTTATTTCAATGTTATTACGCAATATTCATGCCATATATCAGTTAGAGCGGGCCGGATTGTTGTGCTCGGCGGAATTGAACGTTTTTTTAAAGAGTGGGCAGGAGATCATGTCAGTCCGGGCGATCATGCGGGTTATAGGTCGTATAGGCCCTCGATATGCTGACACTAACAACAAATTGTTAGTGTACTAAAAAGACAAATATCCAATGTCCAGGAAACGACCGAAGTAAGCGCTGAAAGCGCGATATGTTATAGCCTATGG
>PUNB01000255.1 GCA_003552565.1 Lentisphaerota bacterium | reverse complement strand
TATATTTAGTTTCGACATGCGGGAATATTTCATCAGATTCCATTAACTCTGAAGTCCTTGCATCAGCCTTTGTCTGAGGCGTTGTCTCCTCTTCGGTTTCGGCTTTCGGGAAATCAATTTCGCTTTCCATTAAAAACATCACTGCCCCGTCTTCAGTATTAACCCACGCGATTCGCAAGGGGGGAGAACCACCGAAGTCGGTGATATGGACCTGCCATACCCGATCCCCCTGCTCTCCAAACCCGGGCACGTCAAATTCGAGCCTGAATTTAAGTTCTGCGGATAGCGAATGCATGGCAGATAAGCCATAATCCGATTTTGAAAGGATCTTTTGAAAAACGGCACTAACGGCCGCATCCGGCGTAGAGAACTCCCTCGATTCCTCAACCGGCAGCGGCTTGATATCACCCCCGGAGAAATCGGGTTTTGGCACTTGATCCGGCGGTTTGCTTTCGGGGATATCCATATCTGGAGGAAATTCTCCCTCCGAAAACTCGAGTTCAAGGGCCGGTTCACCATAAAATTCACCTTCCTCGTGCAATATCAATTCTCCGCAGACCCAGTCGGCTTTTACCCGTCCGTCTTCGTAGCGGTCGGGGAAAAGTTCTTCCAGATCGCCCGGTTCCCCATACTTGCCTTTGCCCCGGTAGTGCTGGTATGACAAAAGACGAGTTAAATACAAAACTCCGTCATCAACTTCCCACCAGGCAACATAGCCGCGCGAACAAGCCGAAGACCGTAGGCCCCAGCCCGGGAGGCTGGACAGCAATTCGTAGCGTCTTTCGCGGTCGAGCTTATGAAGGGGCATGTTGGATCTTGGCTTATTAAGATAATATTCCTTCCACTCATAAACAATCCGGTCTGGAATTCTCCTGGTTGCCTGAGCAACGGACGACAGGCAAGTTATAAGCACGGCTGCGGCTATGATACATTTCATTCTGGTGTCCTCACAAAATTATTCCGCATCCTTACAACCCCGGGCTCCCTTCGGCCGTCCGGGGCTACGCTTTAAGCGGCCTTTCAGGCCTTTTCGACTGCGCCCCCATCAGCCCTTCGAATTTATGAGCATCGGTCCGCCGGCAATATCACCGCGGTGAGTTGTGCCGGCTCAGCGGTCCCGGCGCGCGCTCGATTATGTTCCGCACCCGATACGTAATCTCCATCTCCACCTCGTCCGAAGCATCGATCTCCACCGGAAACTCAATCGTCTCGTAATCCAGCCGCTCATATTCGTGAGTGCAAGCTACCATCTCCCATTGATCCTCCATATGCTGGATCACATTAAGCACCGCCGCCGTGTCGCGAAAATTCTCTATCGTCACCACATCGGTGCGCACCTCGTCATAGAGCACCACTCTGTTATTATTATCCCGGCGCCGGTTCTCCTGTTTGGTCTCCATACGCCGCTGAGTGACCACTATATCGCGGCTGTCGCCGATATAGAGGCGGAAGCTGTCGCCCACCGGCGTGAAATCGGCCATGTCCTCGCCCAGGAAAATGGTCGACCCGTGGCCGTCCTCCTGAAAACCCCGCGCCTTGGCGGGCCACAGCATGTGTTCGCCCAGCCCGGACTCGGCATCATTCGATATAACATAATGCACCGGTATTCCGACCGCATCGTCCTCACGATCCGGTTCGTGCGGTTTTTCGGCAGCATCCCAGGTAAACTCCTTCTCTATAGGCACCTCATTGCGGCGGAAGAATGAGACGCGTTTGGTCTCTTCGTGGCGCGATTCGGACTCGAACGGATCCCCATAGCCCAAAAGCCAGGTGGCATAGTCGAAATCCTCACCGGAAAAGTTGCGCAGCACCAGGTCAGAGCGCAGCGCCACCTCGGTCTCCTCCTGATCGGCCACCGCGCGGTAGGTCACTATCTGGTCTATGCCGTCGAGCAGGTAGCTTATCCGCACCCGGGCGTCCATCGCCTCTTCGCTGTACACGTCCCACACCAGCGCATCGTCGTCGGGCGGGTAGCTTACCGACAGCAGCGTAAGGGCATCCGGGTCGTCGGTCAGAGGCTTAAACCGTATAGAGCTTTCATCAATCTGCACCCCTTTCCAGGAAAAATCGACCTGATTAAGGCCCTCCTGGAGGGTGAGCGTGCGTTCTTCCTCCACCAGCGCGGTATCGGGGTTATCGAGATTCACCACCACATCCTCGCGATCGGGCAGCGCAACCAATCGCAGCCGTCCGAGGGCCGGGTTGGAATGGAACAGAAAAAGCATTGCGGCACAAACAGCAAGCATCAGGCATTTCGTATTTCCTTTTGTCATTTTTCTCTCTCCCGCAAAAAAAGTGTTAGATTGAATCTCTGATCGTTATTTATGTTGCGCCCCTACAGGGCGCGGTTTTGTGTATTTTCGTTCATCTCTGTTCACTGCGTTCGCCGCGGAACAGCCGGATCGTATATGTCAGGGTTTCGGTCGTATGCGGGTCAAGTTCAAATTCGTACTCGAACGTGTTTTCATCGAAGGTTTCCGGTTCGGCCGGTCCGCCGTCGCTTCAGACTCTATATTGGCGCAGTCTGTTCTGCCAGCCAGCTTGCAATCGGCTCTTCGAGCCGGGGCGCAAGTTCGCGGTAGACCCGCTGGTGGTAGCTGTTGAGCCAGTCGCGTTCGTGAGAACCCAGCAGGTCAGGCTGGATCAGGCGTCGATCGATATGGCACAGCGTTACGGTCTCAAAACAGAGGAATGAGTCGAACTCGTTCTGCCCGGCGGGCTGGGTCAGCACCAGATTTTCGATGCGGATACCGTACTCTCCCGGCCGATAGAGGCCCGGCTCGTTTGAGGTCAACATGCCCGGCAGCATCGCTGCTTCGGACCGCTCGGCGGCTATCCTC
>PUNB01000011.1 GCA_003552565.1 Lentisphaerota bacterium | reverse complement strand
GACTTCGTGGTTTCAGGTTTCAGTGTTCAGGTGACTTTTCTGAAACCCGAAACCATTAAACAAGTCTCTCCCTCGGGGTATCCAGCGTGCATCGCGCCGGTGGCGGGGCTTGTATGCTAAATGGCGGCAAATATTGTAACTGGTAGATTGTAAATTCGGAGTTTTTTCATGCAGTATAAAGAGCTTGGACAATCAAAGATTGAAGCATCGGTTATTGGCCTGGGAACCTGGGCCATCGGCGGCTGGATGTGGGGAGGAACCGAAAAAGAGGATTCTCTGGAGGCAGTACGTGCTTCCGTTGATCAAGGGGTGAACCTGATTGATACGGCGCCGATTTACGGCTTCGGGCTGTCGGAAGAATGGATCGGCGAAGCTATTAAAGGTATTCGCGATAAGGTCGTGCTGGCAACCAAGTGTGGACTTATCTGGGACAGGGCCGAGGGAGTGTTCCATTTCTCTTCTGATGAATATTCAGTTAATCCCCGCGCTTCTCGCTATCAGGTGTATAAGCATTTGGCCGCCTTTTCCATTCGCACTGAAGTGGAACGCAGCCTGCGCAGGCTGCAAACCGATTACATAGATCTTTATCAAACTCACTGGCAGGACGAGTCCACACCCGTTGAAGAGACCATGAGTGAACTTCTGAAGCTCAAGCAGGAGGGAAAAATCAGAGCGATCGGCGTGAGCAACGCCACCGTGGAGCAGATTCGTCAATACCAGGATGTCGGGCCGGTCGATAGTGATCAGGAACTTTATAACATGCTGGATCGCCGCCATGATCAGGAGAACCTGCCTTATTGCCAGGAAAATAATATCGCTTTTCTCGCTTATTCGCCTCTGGCGCGCGGTCTGCTTTCAGGCAAGCTGACTCCGGAACGGCAGTTTAACGCCGGGGACGGCAGGTCAATGCAGGAACGTTTTTCCGAAGAAAACCGTCGGGAAGCTCAAAAGATGCTCTCGGCTTTAATGCCTCTAGCGGAAAAGCATGATATTACCCTGGCTCAGCTGGCCGCGGCCTGGACTTTTCATCAGCCGGGCTGCACCCACGTATTGTGCGGCGCCCGAAATTCGGCACAGGCCGAAGCCAATGCCGGCGCCGGTAGAGTTCGCTTGACCCCCGAAGATTTACAGGAGATAGAGCAGACTTTGGCTGATTTCCATCACTTGGTGTGACTTTTAGTTAGACCCCGTCCGGAAAGGGGTAGTGTGCCGAATTTGTGCTGAAAAAACCTTGTCTCGCACTTAGTCCAAAAAATGAGGAATCGAAAGACAATTAGACAAGGTGCGAGATCCGCCTGAGGCGGACAAGACTAGGTTTTATTATTCGTGCGTGTAGAGACAGTAAACACCTTTGCGCGTAGCCTCTAGTCATTCGGCGGGTTATTGACTCCCGCGTCAAAAATCAAAAAAAAGAGTTTGCATTATATTAAAATGCTGTTAGTTTAACATTGTTGGCGCGGAGGTTGTTGGCTTGAAAAGCATTTAAAAAACTTCCGCGCAACTCTAACCTTAAGATTAAAAAAAAAAGAAAGGGCTGTAAAATGAAAAAACAACTTTCGGGACAGAGTGGATTTTGGTCTTTGATCGCGGGAATGATCGCCGGTTTGGCGATGGTTTCGGGAACGTTGATGACGGCATCTGCGGATGAAGCGCTTGAACGTCGGGTTATGGAACTAGAGGAAGAATTGAAGGAAGAAAGATTGGCACAGGAGGGCATTGCCATCGGCCCGCTGTCCATCGGCGGGGCGATCCGCGCCAATTATATTTACGGTGACTACACCGGCGGTTCGGGCCCACGGCGCGGTGGCGGCGGCGGTAATTTTGAGCTGGATACCTTCCGGTTCAATCTGGACTTCAGTCTAGAGGAATGGACAGCCGCGGCTGAATATCGCTTTTACGACGGCTATAACATGCTGCACACCGGCTGGGTAGGCTATAATTTCGCTGACGGCAGCCAGATTCAGGTTGGTGTCAATCGGGTGCCTTTCGGCCCCGGCCCTTACGGGGTGAGCCAGAGCTGGTTCTTTGATCAGCACTACTATGTGGGGCTCTCCGATGACATGGATCTGGGGGTTAAATACACCATGCCTCTTCCGGACATGACCTTGGACCTGGCTTATTACCTGACCGACGAAGGTGACTGGCGGGGAAACAGCAGTGACAGCGCCCGTTATTCCTATGACGTGGTCAATGAAACTGGAGATGGTTATGAAGAATGGCATCAGTTCAACCTGCGGGCCATCAAGCATTTTGACAAGGGCGCGGTTGACACTGACCTTGGTGCTTCGCTGCAGTACGGCCTGCTGGACAGCCAGGGGCCGCAGAGCAACGGCTATCATTACGCCGGCAGCGCACACATGGTCAACGAATTTAACAACTTCACCCTCGCTTCCCAGTTCACCTATTTCAATCACGAAATCAGCAATCACACCCTCACCAGCGGAGAGGTTTCGGATGCTTTGATTGATATGGGCGCCTACGATTATGCCTGGCCCGTGGCGGCGGAAGGATATATTCCCGCGGTGTCTCTGTCGTATTACCATGAAGTAGCTCAGATCAACTGGCTGGACTATGTGATTCCTTACATTGAGTACAGTTCCATTATCAAGCCTGAGACCGGCTTCAATAATAGTGAAATGTACACTTTCGGCGTGGCCTGGGCCAGAGGCGGATGGTACATTTACACGGATCTGGCTTATTCCAACGGCAATTACTTCGTCGGCGAAGACGGGGACTTCGGCAGCAACGTCAATGATGACTGGAACTATCGTTTCAACATTAACTTCGGTTATTATTTCTAATTGGCCAGATTTCGGCAAAACGGCGGGGTAAGTATGATTTGACATACTT
>PUNB01000107.1 GCA_003552565.1 Lentisphaerota bacterium | reverse complement strand
GGTTTCAGGCCATCCAGAGGGGCACAGCGCACTTTCTGATCCGTATGCGACGTGGTCTTCCTCTACATGCCAACGCCGGTCGCTTACCGGAATTTTCTTTTCGAGCGTCTTCTCCAGACCATATAGGTGCTTTCTCTCCTGAAACCTGACACCTGAAACCAACCTGTTGTCCACAAAATCTAAGAAAAAACTATTAGCAAGCCATTCGTTTTGAGAAAGAGTCAAAAAAACTGAATCTGTGATTCAGGTAAAATCAGCCAAGTTAACTTTGTCACCGGTGCGCCGCTGCCACTCCCGCAGGCGATGGAATAATTCCTCCGTGACACCTGCCGCGTCCGAACGCCCGAAGATATTCTCCTTTTCGTACGGATCCGCTTCAAGATCATAAAGCTCGTGCTGACCGAGCTTTGGCGATACATTCAGTTTCCAGCGGCCGTCTTGGGAATAGACAGTGCGGATGGGGTCCGTGACCGCGGCAACGCTCCTTTCATGTTCAATCCGCCCCTCCCATTCTTCCGGAACTTCCACTTTCTGCGGATCGTCCGGCCCCAGTCCGTTATTTGGCCCCTGCCATTCAATCACGACCTGATCGGATCGGCTGTCGCCGCCGCTCAGCATAGCCTCCTTCTGACTTCTCCCTTCCAGGTGATCCGGCGGCGGCGCGCCCATCAGCTCCAGCAGGGTCGGCACCAGATCGACATGGCTAACCGGCCTGTTGATCCGCCGCATCTCTTTCTGCCCCGGCAGTTTGACCAGCATCGGAACACGCACCGATTCCTCATACATCGTACACTTCGCTATAAGCTGATGCGACCCCATCATATCGCCATGATCCGAGGTGAATACGATTATCGTATCGTCCCAGAGCCCGCATTCATCCAGGGTATCCAGGATAGTCCCGCAATGGGTATCCACCAAACTACATAGTCCCCAGTAGCGGGCGATCAGTCGGCGCATTTCGTCCGGATTGTCGGAATGACAACCGAATTTCTTGCCGTTTGCGTAAGTGTCATGGAAGAGACGATAACGCAAATGGTTGTTTTCAGTCGGCGGGGAATCGAAGTTCGGCGGCAGCGGGATGTTTTCAGGGTCGTACTGGTTGTCGCGCGGCCCGTTGAACGGCATGTGCGGTTCGAGGAAGTTAACATATAGACAAAACGGTTCTTTCTGGTGCTCTCGGATGAAGCGGCTGGCGTTGTCGGCCAGGAATTTGGGCTTGCTCAATTCCTCCGGTAGGCCGGCGGCTTCGCCGCGCGAGAAAAACTTGCCGTTCTCTGGGCGGTATCCTTGCTCGATCAGCCACTTGGAATAATCGGACACTTTCTCCTTGTCGCGTCCCGGCCGAAAATGCTTGTTGTACTGCTCAATCCCCAGCCAATGCTGAAAACCGTGCTGCGGAAACAATTCATCACCGAGGTGCCATTTGCCGAAATGGGCGGTGGTATAGCGTCCTTCCGGCAGCATCTCCGGCAGACAGGGAATATCCAGATCGAGCGGTATGTTGTTCGCCGTGCATCCGTTGGTGTGAGGATACAAGCCGGTGAGCAGACTTGACCGGGAGGGTGTGCACACGGGCTGGGTTATGTAGGCGCGGTCGAACACACAGGAGGACTCCGCCAGACGATTCAAATTCGGCATTTCGATCTGTTCATTGCCGTAAGCGGCCAGGGTGTCGAAACGCTGCTCGTCAGTGTAGATAAACAATAAGTTCGGTGGTTTCATTTTTTCCTCTAGGCGAATTAATGCGGCTTAGCCGGAATTTCACACAGTTCAGATTTAATCATACTTCTTCTGAGGTATCGACCAGGACCCGGTCCAGAACCTGACGACAGTACGCACAGTTCCGGCAATCATGGCTGCATGAGGAAATCTTGTCAAACCAATCGTCTGGAAATTTCGAATTATCAATGATAAAGGGAGCGAAAATCCGGGCAAACCCCGGTTCCAGCAGATCAAGAAGATTCCCCCGCCATTTTCCAGCAGTATACGCCAAAAGCACTGCCCGCGGTCTTGAATGCATCCGGGTAGCCAGTTTTACAGTATCGACAAGCCCTTCGTAATGATGCAGGTCTTCCGGACGGATCCAGGTTGATTTGAGGATCGCGCTCCAGTTTTCTCGTTGGCGATAGAGATTCCAGCATACATGCGGCGTCCAGTTCTCGATGTTTTTCATTTCATCGATTTCAGCGTCGTGCGCGACCATATTATCATGGAAAATCTGCCCCGGACACCGAAATAAACAGCCGGAATTAGCCAGCAGACAGAGCCCCTTGCCGTTCTCGTCGCACCACTCCCTGACTTGTTTGACATATTCGATATTACGCTGGACATCCCGGCAGAGATAATAGCTGTCGAAGAGTCCGGACACATAGCTCATGGCTTCCGGGCTTTCAATTTTCATATTAACCGAAGCGCGGACATCGATGCCGGGAAAGTATTTCTTTACGGTTCGAGCCACAGCGAGACTGGTGGTGGTTACAATATCGACACCATCGACCAGACTGTCCAGATAATCGAGAGTGGAGCCGACTTCATGCTGCAAATGCTGACTTACCGCTCTGCCTCCGTAACAGTTGGCGTTGAACAGAAGGTCGAGCTTCATCCCCATTTCACGGAAAGCCTTAAGATCCTCTTCCAGGCGATGTTGCGCCTGCCAGTCAACGATCCCCCGTTGACTGCCGATGGCCGCCCGGCCGGAGGCGGCGCCGAACCAGGGGAAGTAGATTTCGTCAATATGCTCGCGATAATCCGCGACTAAATCAACGAAATTTTCTTCGTCACTTTCTGTTGATTGATAGCCGACTGCAAAATTCATGAGAATAGAACATTAATCATTTTCAGAAAACATCAGATCTCTTCGACAACATATATTCCTCGCGTACCGATTCACCAGACCTCCATAACTCACTCAGTCACTATCGGAATCATGGCCCTTGGTTTTTTCCGCCTCATCGACCTTTTCCCAGTCCACACGCCACGGTTTGCGTCGGCGGAAAGGTTGATCGAAGGTGTTCTTCACGCCGTTCCGTTTCTCCATGGCGATCATGCAGGCGCGAGTACAGCCGCGGGCGCCGCAGATTGCCTGGCCGGTGTTGTAAAGTTTTTTCTTCTGTTTACGAAACGGATTCCACCATCCCGGCTTGGTGCGATATCCATGCACGGGCTTAGCGGTGAAATCCGGCCGGCCGTCATCGTCCAGCTTGACTTCGGCTCCGCGGAAACAGATATCGCAGCGTACCATATCGACATCCGCCCATTCCACATCATAACCGCCTAGATTAACCTTGACGGATTTGTCTTTGGGTATGGCCTGGCCAGGGCACTGAGCGGCGCAGGCCATGCATTGATCACACAGAGTACCCGGTTCCATGATCGGATCCGGTTCCAGCTCAGCTTCCGTGATAATAATGCCGACCCGCTGTCGAGGCCCGAATTCCGGAGTCAGAAACATCTTGCTCCAGCCGATCTCGCCAAGTCCGCAGAGATAGGCGGCGATACGCAGGTTTACCATCACATCCGGAGCCGCCCTCCCCGGCGCCACCGGCACGCTGCCGCCGCGCAATTCACCTACCTGGTCGACTTCCCGCCAGTCACTCTGATGTCCATAGGGAATGGCTTCCTTGCCATGATCCTCGATGAACTTGGAAACATTGATTACGGTCATCGGCATATACAGGTAAGTCAATCCGCCATAGCCCATAGCGGAATAATTACTGAAAAAAGTTCCCTCTTCCACCCCTCGCATGCTGCCGCGATTTACTCGGAAGGCCATGGCGATTACCGACCTGGCCTCCGGCATTACCTGCTTGGGGTCTTGTTGAATAGGTGCTCCCTCCCAGCGTTCAATGTTGCCGATAGCCACAGCGTCGGCGCCGAAGGCGCGACATTGTTCCTTGACGGTTTTAGCGGTTAACTGTGTCATAATTAATTTCTCCATGTTATTGGTTGGGTGTGTGAAACACGGGTTCGTCGTTCGTCGTTCGTCGTTCTTCGTTCGTCGTTTGTCGTTAGCGGATTACGATTTTGCGCTGATCGTCAACCGGTGTTTCTGTCCGGGGTATGTGGCCTATTATGTGAAACACCGCAACTATGTTAAAGCGGCGTCAGGCCGCCGCACTCCAAAGATGCTTCGCATCAGTTCAGGACACCGAGCCGAAGGCTCTTTCGGAGTGCGGTGAGTTCTCACCGCTTTGATATAACAGCTTATGTGAAACACAAGGTCTCAGGGTTCAGCCTTCAGGTTTCAGCCTTCAGCCTTCAGCTTTCAGCTTTCAGTCATCATAACTCACTCAACTCCCCCGCCGATTGGCGCATTGCGCATAAAAGTTCATTTCGCTTTGATTCTCCTGACAATTCCCGGACCGGCGCACTGGTGCCGAGAGCGGCCTGAATATGGCCCGAAGCGCTGACCACCGGCACGGCAATTTTGATTATTTTTTCGCCTTCCAGCTCCAGCCAGACATACCCTTGATGCCTGACCTTCTCCAGATAGTTCTCGAAATTCTCAATGGATTTCCAGATCTCCGCGCCGCCGTTTTCCCAAAAAGGATGGTTCCAGTTGTATAATTCACGTTCCTCTTCGGTCCACATCGCCTGAAACAGAATCGGCGTGGCGCTGCCGTAGGGATGCAGTGTGCGCCGCGTATTCTCCTCGACGTTGCCAGGATTAACGGGGCTGACCCGCAGCTGAATATACACTTCCCCGCCGGAAACCTCGCCAAGAGTGAAAGTGGCGGCCGGATACAACTCCTCCAGTCTCAAAAGAATTTCCCCGGCATGCCGCTTGAACATCCGCCGGCTTTCCCGATGCAGCAAACGCAGAGGCTCCTGCCCCAGCCGGTAGCGCGAAGGTTTGCCATTGGCCTCCAGCCAGCCTTTGGAAACCAGAGTACGCAGAAACTGGTGCAGGGTCGGCGGCTTCAGGTTCATTTTCCGAGCCAGATCCGCCAGTTTCACCTCACTCGGCTCCGCCGCCACGGTTTCAATAATATCCAATGCTCTGACCACTGATTTAATTGGTTTTCCGGAAGTCATTTTTGTCAATGGTGAATTTTTGTTTTGAAATGTTGAATATAATACGACAGGAGGATTTGTCAAATGTTCCAAACAATGAAAATAAGAACTGCTCTCTCTCTTTGCATGGAGCAAGGCTGCATGTCAGCAACAAGCGGCTCTTGTAAGCATACGCTAACTTGTACGATTAATCGGGCAGGAGATTGAACAATGTTTTTATGAGAAAGTGCAGGTCGCACAAGTCTGAGCGCTGAGTAGACCATCCGCGAAAAGGGGTTGAGGCCTAATTTTGTGCTCACCTTGTCTCGCAACTTGGCTCGTCCGCCTCAGGCGGATTCGCGCGAAGTTTCATACAAGCCCGCCACCGGCGCGGTGCGGGCCGGATACCCCGTAGAAGAAACAGGGAACACTAATTATGAATGTTGAATTTTGAATTCTGAATGTTGAGTTTCGGACAGACCAGACAGTTCCACTTCAAAATTCATCATTCAATATTCAACATTCAAAATTATCGAACAGTGAATGCCCTGACACCTGAAACCGAGCTGTTACTTACTACCCACTCGATTTTAGAAAGAGCCATTAATTCGAAACATCAACCCCTTTCCGCATAGGCTCCTTTAAGGTAAATTAAAATCATAAAGTTGCAAAATCCTGATCGCTCATTATAGTAACCCACTGATTGCCTACCCCATGGTGTAATGGTAGCACTACAGGTTTTGGTCCTGTCAGTCCTGGTTCGAATCCAGGTGGGGTAGCCATTATTGGTTACTTTTCAAGGTGCAAACAAATTCCTGAATCCGTTAAAAAATTGGCGAAAAGTTTACTCACAGCATGGCTCGCTTAATTATTTTAAACGGTTCCGAAGCAGGGCGGGAAGTGGAATTGTCCACGACCACGGCTTATATCGGACGTAGTGAAGATTGCGACCTGCAGCTGCTGGACAACAGTGTGTCACGCCGTCATGCGTTACTGGAAAAAAAGGACAGTCACTGGTATTTACAGGATCTGGAAAGCCGTAACGGCAGCTTTGTTGAAGAACAGCGGATAGAACGCCAGCCGGTTAGTTCCCAACAGCGGATCCGCATCGGCGACATACGTTTGCTGCTGCTGGACGGGGAACCGCCATCGTCCAATGAATCCTCCTCTTCCCCATCTCCCGCCACCGCCAAGACTGAAGATTCTAAAGATGTTGACCAGGCTTCTGACACACGCACCCGTAAAAAGACGCAAAAAAAATCCGTTTCCCGTGATGACAGCGTCCCCGCGGATGTCGATATCGACAAAGTTCGCCGCATGCAGTCGCTTTTCCCCCGGCTGACTGAACAATTCGCCACTAGGATTGTCGGACAGCGGGAGGTGCTTGAACAGATTGCCACAGCCATAGCCGCCAACGGCCATTGTTTGATGATCGGTCTTCCCGGCCTGGCCAAAACGCTGATGATCAGCACACTGGGACAAATCATGCAGCTCGCCTTCAAGCGTATTCAGTTCACACCGGACCTGATGCCGTCCGACATACTCGGCACTGAAATACTGGATATCAATGAAGCGGGCGGAGAAAAATCATTTCGCTTCGTAAAGGGGCCGGTTTTCACCAACCTTCTGCTTGCCGATGAAATTAATCGCACGCCGCCGAAAACTCAGGCGGCTTTACTGGAGAGCATGCAGGAAAGGCAGGTGACAGCCGCCAATCGCACCTTTACCCTCCCCTCCCCTTTCTTTGTTCTGGCCACCCAGAATCCCTTGGAACAAGAGGGCACTTACCCTCTTCCCGAAGCGCAGCTGGACCGGTTCATGTTCAATATAATTGTCGATTATCCGGAGCAGCATGAAGAAGAAGAGATCGTACTTCGAACCACAGCCGATGATCAAACCGAACCCCGGCCGCTTTTATCCGCGGAAGACATTCACGACCTGCAGAAAGCCGTCCGCGCCCTGCCGGTGAGCCGATATATTATCCAGTACGCCGCCGCGTTGGTACGGGCCACCCGCCCAGGCAACCCCGAGGCGCCGGATTTCGTGCGTGAACATATTTACTGCGGAGCCGGGCCGCGGGCGACGCAGTTTTTAGTCCTCGGCGCCAAAGCCAGAGCCGTCATCCACGGACGTGTAAACATTTCCTGCGAAGATGTCCGCAGCCTGGCGATGCCGGTTATGCGGCACCGAATTTTCACCAATTTCAATGCCGACTCGGAAGGGATAACCGTTGACGAACTGCTGAAACAGCTTATCAACACTGTCCCCGAGCCCGAGGCTTGAGAAAATGGATTCCCTGCCGATATGCTGAACAAAGCGGATATATTTCTTGCCCGTCGCTATCTTCGACCGCGCCGGTCGCTGACTTCGGTTATACTTCTGCTTTCAATTCTGGGACCGGCTCTGGGAGTGGCGGTTTTAATTGTCACCACTTCGGTTTTCACCGGTTTCCAGCGAGAGATTCAGCATCGCCTGATCGATATGCAGGCGCATTTGCGGGTTGTTCCGGCACAAGCCGCCGCCAAAGGTTTATCCGAACAAGCGATAATTTCCGATCCTCAGTCAATCATGCAAGTCATGCGCGAAGCGGGGGTAACCCCGGCACCCAGTCTGGACGACCTGGCGCTGCTGCAATCGCGCGGTCGAATGGAAATAAAATCACTGCAAGGCATCGACCCGGAGCTGGAAGAAAAGATAACCGACCTGGAACGCGGAACCATTCTCGGCACCCACCGAATCAGCCACGGAGAAGTGCTTATCGGCCAGCCGCTGGCGGAAAATCTCGGCCTGAACATCGGCGATCAGCTTCTGCTGCATTCCCCGCGACGTTTGACCGAGCATATAGAATGGAGAGAAGACGGCACGGTCAAAGCTGAAGAGATTGACACTGTCCGATTACCGGAAGAGGTTGAAGTGGCGGGCATTTTCACTTTCGGCATTCATCAGCTCGACAGCAATGTCATATATATCCATATTGACCAGGCGGCGGAACTGCTCGGGCTCGACTGGGACACGGCCGACTCCATCAAGGGCGGGGTCGAGGATCCTTTTGACTTGCGCGATGAAGCGGCGGCTTTACAAGCACGGCTGCCTGATTATCATGTAATCACCTGGCAGGAAGAAAACAAACGGCTGCTGGGAGCGGTGCAGGTGGAAAAAAATCTTACTTTGTTCCTGCTCTTCTTTATTGTCCTGGTGGCCGCTTTTTCCATTGCCGGCACCTTGATCACCTCGGTTATCCAGAAAACCCGCGAGATCGGCATTCTCAAAGCCATTGGGCTGTCGCCTTTTACGATCGCCCGGGTCTTTCTCTACCAGGGGATGCTTATCGGAGCCGCGGGCACCGCTATTGGATGTCTGGGGGGAGTGCTGATTGTTTATTACCGGGAAAGCGTGGCCGATTTCATCGCCCGCTTGCTGGGGCGGGAAATATTCCCGCCGGAATTATACTATCTGGACCGCATTCCCGCCTGGATCAGCGCCGGCGATGTTATGCTCATCACCTTTCTGGCTCTCGCCGCCTGCGTTTTGGCGGCTCTGCTGCCGGCGCTTTACGCCTCGGCGCTGAAACCGGCTCGGGCACTGGCCGAGGAATAACCCGCACCTGGATAATTCCATGAACGCTTTTGAAGTAAACCGCGTAAACAAAGAATACCGCCTCGAAGGAGGCCGGCGCATTCCGGTGCTCCGGGACTTCCAGCTGAATGTGCGCATCGGAGAATGGCTGGCTGTCTCAGGCCCGTCCGGATGCGGCAAATCGACTCTGCTGCACCTGCTCGGCGCCCTGGACAAACCGGACAACGGCGTGATCCGCTGCCTCGACCAGGACATCACTTCCATGTCCGCCGTTCGCAAGGCGCGCCTGCGCCGTCATACCCTGGGATTCATGTTCCAGTCCTATCACCTGCTGCCTGAACTCACAGCTCTGGAAAATGTCGTACTGCCGGCGATGGGCATGCTTTCCAAACCCCGCCTTTACGAGCGCGGGAAACAACTGCTGAGCGATTTCGGCCTGGACTCCCGCTTGCACCATCGTCCGCAAGAACTTTCCGGCGGCGAACAGCAGCGGACGGCACTGGCACGGGCGCTGGTTAACCAGCCGCCTGTTTTGCTGGCGGACGAACCGACCGGCAACCTGGACCGGGCGGCGGCGGAGACCATCATCAATCTACTGGCTGAACTGAATCAGCAAGCCGAAACCACCATTGTCATGGTCACTCACGACCCCGACATTGCCGCCCGCTGCTCCCGGGTGTATCAGTTGCAGACTGTCCATCACTGCCAGGAAACGAACTCCGGCAACGGATAGTTTTTCATGTAATCACAGATCTCCCCCTTGATCCGGCTGGCGACATCTTCGTCGTCCACATTTTCAATCACCTGACGGATCCATTCTGCAATCCTGGCCATATCCTCCTGCCGCATGCCCCGGGTGGTAACCGCCGGCGTGCCGATGCGAATACCGCTGGTGACCATCGGTTTTTCAGGATCAAAGGGGATGAGATTTTTATTAACCGTAATCCCCGCCCGATCCAAGGCATCCGCGGCCGCTTTGCCGGTAACCTTCTTCACCGAAGTATCGACCAGCAGCAGGTGATTATCGGTGCCGCCGGAAACAATGCGGAATCCGCGTTCTTCCAGTTCCCGAGCCAGGCTCTTAGCATTGGCGGCAACCGCTTTCTGATATTCACGGAATTCGTCGCTCATCGCTTCTTTGAAGCACACCGCCTTGGCGGCGATAGTGTGCATCAAAGGACCGCCCTGAATGCCGGGGAAAATCTGTGAATTAACTTTCTTCATCAAGTCGGCCCGCCCGACTATCAGCCCTCCGCGCGGACCGCGCAGCGTTTTGTGAGTGGTGCTGGTGGTTAAATCGGCATAGGGCACCGGGCTCGGATGCACACCCGCCGCCACCAGTCCGGCAATGTGCGCCATGTCCACCACCAGCCAGGCGTTGATTTTGTCGGCAATCTGACGCAGCCTGGGAAAATCAATCTCCCGCGGATAAGCGCTGGCGCCGGCGACAATCATTTTCGGCTGTTCCCGGAGCGCCTGCTCCTCGATCTCATCATAGTCGAGGGTCTCCGTCTGCTTATTAACGCCGTAGCCGATAAAATCATAAAACCTGCCGCTGAAATTAACCTTCAGCCCATGCGTCAAGTGACCGCCGTGATCCAGGCTCATCGCCAGCACTTTATCGCCAGGAGAAAGCAGGGCGAAATAAACCGCCATATTCGCCTGACTGCCAGAATGCGCCTGCACATTGGCGGCTTCAGCGTCAAAGAGTTTGCAAGCGCGTTCAATCGCCAGGCTCTCCGCTTCATCAACGAATTCACAGCCGTTGTAATAACGTTTTCCGGGGTAACCTTCGGCGTACTTATTGGTAAGACAGGAACCGTTGACCGCCTGCACGGCGGCGCTGGCGAAATTCTCCGAGGCAATCAGCTCAATCCCCTCCGCCTGGCGGCTTTTTTCGCGATCAACCATGGCCGCCACTTCCGGATCCACTCCGCGCACCGGCGCGATTTCATCATGCAGAAGCGGTTCAATACTGGCCAAACGCTTGCTGTGCCGATCTTCTCCGGAATAGGCTGTGGCAAGCCAGGTGTCAACCACCTCCCTCAGGGAATCGTCGTCCATACCATCACCGCCGGTCACCAGCACATTGGCGGCGTTATGGAGACGAGACAGACGCGCTTTTTCCGGGGTTTCCACCAACGCCGCCCTGACTCCGTGCAGACGGTTGGCGGCGATGCTCATACCAACGCCGCTGCGGCACAAGAGCAAGCCGCAATCGGCCTCGCCGGCGGCCACAGCCCAGGCCACGCGAGCGGCAAACTGAGGGTAATCATCGCAGGGGTCTAAACTGAAAGCTCCGCCGTCCACCACTTTATACCCGCGCGATTCAAGCGAGGAAGTCAATCCTTTCTTCTGCTCGAAACCGCCGTGGTCAGCTCCGATAATGATGGTTTTGTTATCTTTTTCAAACCAGTCTTTAATCATTATTCACCTTTCTTTTGATTATTGTTGACATAATTATTCAGACTAAAAGTACAGATCGCGCCGGTCCGACTCCTGAATCTGCCGAAGTCGCTCGCGCAACTGCTTTTTCTGTTCGCTTTCTTCCATCTCAGCCAATTGATCGGCAAGCACTTTCTCTCCCGCCCGGCGCGTTTCCGCGGAGGCGTAATCCACCAGATATTCAGTCAAAGTAGTCAAGGCATTGGGGTCACAGTAACGCTTGATAAAACCTGGAATGGCGAATTCCATAAAGTGCTCTCCCGTCCGCCCCAGCCGGTAACAGGCGGTACAGAAACTGGGCACATAGCCGTCTTCAAGCAATTCTCGGATAACCGTGTCGAGCCCCCGTATGTCACCGAGAGAAAACTGTTCTCTCTCCATGATTTGAGCATCTCCGCTTTCCGTGTATCCGCCCAGTTCGATGCGGCTGCCGGCGTCGATTTGCGAAACCCCGAACTCCATCGCCCGTCGCCGCATCTCGGGAGTCTCTCTTGCCGTACAGATCAAACCGGTATAGGGAACCGCCAAACGTAAAATCGCTATCAGTCGCAGAAACTCTTCATCACTGACCCGCCAGTGTTCCTCCAGCTTGACCCCGGAGGCGGGCCGCAAACGCGGAAAGCTGATTGTGTGGGGGCCGCCCCCGTAGTTGTTCTGCAAGTTCAGAGCGTGCGCCACCAATCCAAGCACTTCAAAGCGCCAGTCGTAAAGCCCGAACAAAGCGCCGATACCGACATCATCGCAGCCAGCCTCCATCGCCCGGTTCAAACCGTCAAGACGGTAGAGATAATCACTCTTGCGCGTGCCCTGCGGATGCATTTCGGCATAAGTGGGGTGATGGTAAGTCTCCTGGAAAATCTGATAAGTGCCGATCCCCGCTTCTTTAACCTTGCGGAATCCTTCTGTGTTAAGCGGGGCGGCGTTAATATTCACCCGTCTGATTTCGCCGTGACCGGACTTTACCTTGTAAACCTCGCGCACCGACTCGGCGATGAATTCGGCGTCATACCTTGGATGTTCTCCAAAAACCAGGATCAGCCGCTTGTGCCCCTTGTCTTCCAGGCTTTTCACCTGCGCGGCAATATCCTCCGAAGCAAGAGTCCGCCGCACGGCTTCAGGATTGCCGCGGCGAAAGGCGCAGTACTGACAGTCATTAACGCACTCGCTGCCGATATACAAAGGAGCGAAAAGCACTATCCTGTTACCGTAAACCTGCCGCTTAAGCTCCTTGGCTCCCGCAAAGATTTCCTGCAGCAAATCCGGATCCTGAACTCGTAAAAGAACCGCGGTTTCATCCAGATCAAGAGGCTGCTTATCCATGCTTTTAGCAATGATCCGCCGCACTTCTCCGGCCTCTGGGGCCGGTTCACGCAGCTTAGAGTTGAGCTGCTGGTCATCGATAAAATCGAATGCGTTTCGGCTGTATTCCATAGATTCCATGGCTGTCATAAAACACCTTGATGTGAGGAACGGTTCTTCGTTCTTGGTTCCTTGTTCTTCGTTCGTCGTTATTGACGATTGACGTTAGTCCGCCTCAGGCGGAACGAGAGCGGATTACGAGTAAAGCGCGGCCCAATCGTCAACCCCTCTCGCATGGCGAGCCGTAACTAACGGAGGCTGATCGCACGCTATCGTCCACCGATGTTTAATCTCCCGAAGGGTATCGGGCGCGCTTTGCGCCCGGCGGTGGAGCTTATGTGAAATACCGCACATATAACCTCGTCTCTAATCCCCCTCAGGCGGATCACAAACCTAATTCCAAAGTCAAAAAAAACTGGACAAGGTGCGAGACAAGGTGCGAGACAAGGTTTCATATGCCGCAACAAGTCTCTCCCTCAGAGTATCCGGCGCATCGCTCCGGCGTTCGGGCTTATGTGAAACACCGGGTTTGATAGCCACAAAAAACACAAAAAGTCACAAAAAATTTATTATCAGTGTTAATCAGTGTCCATCCGTGGTTTTATTTTTTGCCTATTTTCACCACGGATTAACACGGATACACACGGATGGGGATCACGGTT
>PUNB01000072.1 GCA_003552565.1 Lentisphaerota bacterium | reverse complement strand
TAATGAATATTGAATTTTGAATTCTGAATGTTGAGTTTAGGACAGACCATGCAGTTCCACTTCAAAATTCATCATTCAACATTCAATATTCAACATTCAAAATTGTGTTTCACATAAGCCCGACCGCCACCGGGCGCCTTGCGCGCCCGGGGCGATGTTCGCCGGCTAATCACGGCCCCCACACCCCTCTTTTTTCCGCCGTCGCTGACGGCGGAAAAAAGGAGAGAGGGGTTGGCGTTGTTTTTAGCAACATAAATTCAGGTCTCGCCCCCTTTTCGCGGAGGGTCTAGCACAAATCCGGTTGCCCGATTTTAAGGGTCGCCGCGCCGACCATGGCGTAAGCCAGGGCGGAGATAAACATAACCGCCATAAATCCCGCTTCCAGCGCCAGCAGCACAGCGAAGGCAGCGGCCGCCACCGACAAACAGCTGTCTATGCCGGCGGCCCAGGGGATCTGGGACTCATTGTCCATGCTCAAACAGCGCAGCCCCAGTGGAAACATCATGCCCATAAAAAATGCCGGCGGCGCCGTCATCGCGACCATCAGAACAGCCTTGACCAGCCATGGCCAGTGCATTGAAAAACTCAGCCAAGGCATCAGCAGAAAAGCATACAATAAGATCAATCCCGAAATTAACATCGCCAGCCGGAACATTCTTCCGCGGCTGAAGCCGAAACGTGCGGATAAGCCGCTGCCGACTCCGGCCAGAATCAGCAGAATCGCCAGAGCCGCCGCGGTGGCGTAAACCGGCAGTCCCAAATACAAGACCAGCTTCTGAATGAGCGCCATTTCAAAAAACATAAAGCCGATACCGGTGCCGGAGAAATATAAAAAAGTCCAGCGCCTTCTGGTACCCTGCCAGCCGATTCTGAACAAAGGAAGAATAATCAGGATAAACGCGGTTACGAAAATCTGTATACAGGTCACTCCCGCCAGCACCAGTCCCAGTTCCATGTAAGGCAGCTGTCCGTCACCGTAATGCCGGCGTAATTCCGGCACGCTTTCCCAGGATAAAAAATTTGAAAAGAATGGCCGATTATCCACCGCCGGAGCGATATTGAAGGTATAATCCTTAATTAAACGGTCAACATCGCCATAGGCCGCGGCGTCGAAATAATCAAACACCGCATCGTCCTCCACCCGATTAAAGCGCTGCCGCTCCTCCGGCTCCACTCCCTCCAGCAGCAGCGGATCGAAATTCAACGAGCGGGCGAATTCTCTTATCGACTGACGCTCTTCCTGGGTGACAGGAGATTTACTCAACACGAAAGCGGCGTTGCCCCAACCTCTTACGGCGATAAGATGTTTCTCCGGCTCCGAAATTCCCTGCTTTTCCAGCAGCCGCCGCCATGAAGCCGTCAGTTTCAAGGGGGCCCGCAAAGGATAATTCATCCAGGCGGCGGCGAGCATCATGCCGTCTTCGTTCAAGCTTTCCCACATGGCCGTGAACGCTTCCATGGTCAGATGATACTGTTCCTGCATGGCGTAAACCCCGGCGCTGCCGCCGAACCTTCCGAGCACCGGCAGGACGATCAGATCGTAACCGACCTCCCGACGGCGACTCAGGTACGCCCTGGCAGTGGAACTTTCCAATTGCACCCGCGGATCCTGGTAAAGACCGTCTATCCACTCGGGATGCTCTCTTGTAAGCAGTCGATTAGCATCCTTATGCGGCTCCACCGCGGTAATTTGCTTAACTCCTTGCGCCAGTCCATGCGAAACATCCACTCCCGTGGCGGCGTTGAGCACTAAAAGATTTTCCACTTCACGAAAAGAATAAGGCAGACTGCGGGGACTGTAATCAAGCACGTGTTCTTCTTCCTGAACCATGCCGCAACCCAGGAGAGTACCGAAATATTCACCATTATTGTAAACTATTTTGCGCACCGGCGGTTCACCTATGAAGGTAAGACTCAAGCCGGGGGCGAAACGCTGCGCCTCGGCTTCAGTCACTTCCAATGTTCCGTGCGGACTGACCGAACGATACACAATCTCCGCTCCCGGCAGCCGCAAAGACTCCTGAATCGCCTTGTATTCCGACGGTGCCGGAGCCGCGGGTGACAGCAGACTGTGCAGCGGCACCAGTAAAGCCACAGCCCAGACCGCCTTGAATCGCCACCCCGGCACTCGAACCAGCCAGGCTCCCGCGAAAACAAATAAACTTAAAACTCCCGGCAGAATCGCCGGATGTATGCCCCAGAACAAAAGAATGATCAATGCCGCACCCAATCCGGAACCAATAAGATTAGCCAGATAAAGAAAGCCTATATGACGCACTTCCTGATAAAAAATCAAGGTTATCGCTAAACCGCTGAAAAAAAATGGAAGACAATAAGCCAGGTAAGAAAAAACCAGCAGACCGACTTGTTGGAACTCAAAAAACAAGCGGAAGGCATCAAAATCGCCGAAAACACCCGCCAGCCGCACCGTCGCCGCCATCGATAACCCCGCCCCAATAAACAGCAGCGGCAGAACTCTCCGATAATGCCGCCGGAAAAAAGGCCGCCACAATGCCAGCACCGTGCCGGCGGCTCCAAATCCCAGCATGGCCATGGAGATGACCATATAAGCGAAATGGTGCCATTGAGAAATCGACAGCACCTGCATGATCACCAATTGAAAAGCAATAACCGCGGCCGAAATTAACACCACCGCCAACGCTGTGCTGTATTTCATAAGTCCTCACAATTCAAAAACATCCGATATACCTTTTCGCATACCCCCCAGCTAGACCCTATGCGAAAAGGGGGCAAGACCTAATTTTGTGCTCACCTTGTCTCGCACCTTGTCTGGTTTTCTTTCGATTCCTCAGTTTTTAGACTAAGTGCGAGACAAGGTGCGAGACAAGGTTTTATTATTCG
>PUNB01000131.1 GCA_003552565.1 Lentisphaerota bacterium | reverse complement strand
TCCAGAGTTGTTGCCCGAGGTTAAGTCTCACCCTCGGGGTATCAGGCGCATCGAGCCGGTGGCGGGGCTTGTATGAAACACAATTGTGAAGAGAAACCGACTGGTCTGTCCGAAACTCAACATTCAGAATTCATTATTCAATATTATTTGCGCCGTCGGCCGGAATTATGGGAAACAATGGCTTCGTTGTTACCGGCGGTTGATGATTTTCAGTCGAAGGTGAAGACCCCCGCCTGCTTGACAGGCGGGTGAATATGTTAACCAGCTAAATACGAGTGCCCTTCCCCGCCTTCTTCCGCCGTCTGCGACGGCGGAAGAAGGGAGGAAAAGGCTGTGATTAGCCGTTGAACATCGCCCCGGGCGCGTAAGGCGCCCGGTGGCGAGCGCGTATAACAATTAACCCAAAGAGGTAAGAAAGACTCCAGGAAGAAAAAGAGCGCCGGGAAAAAGAACGTCAACGCGAACAGGATGAGTATGAATATAAGTTGAAGCGCGAACGGGAACAGCGTCGGAATCAACTGGAAGATGAAATGGCTGCTTTGCAAAAAGAATTCGAAGGCGAACGCAATGTTCTGAAAGGAAAAATCGAGTCGCTGGAACAGCTTGTCAAGGACCAGGCGAAAAGGATTGAGGCACTGTCCGCACAACAGGAAAAGGCCTACGAAAAAGTCCAGGACATCGCCAATAAAGCCGTCTCCGGCGCCGGCGAGCGACACAATCAGCGATGGCCCTCTGAGCCACGCACCGCCGCCTCAAAAGAGGAGTAAAAGGAAATTACAGCCGGAGCGCCTTACTCGCTTAGGCTAGAATCATCGGCCCTCGGCGGATGCCAGTAAAGAAAATCAATCCGCGGTTCAGTCTGTGGCGAGAAGTCCGCCAACATCTTTGTACGCCACCAGTATTTTCGCAAGGCCGGAGGAACCGGCGGTGCCAGGAAAGATTGTTGATCGAATGCCTGAACCGTCATCGCCAGCACCCGCTGCCTTTCCAGGACATCCCAGGGAGAAACCGGCAGTCGCAGCCGTAATTGACTGTGATCATTCTGAAATTGTGTTTGAAGCGTGTTCCATTTTTCCTTGGTTAAGCATTGTTTTTCCACAATCTTAATATCTCCCTCGCTGCCTGCTGATAAAAGCTGATAAACCAATCCCCCATCATCAGCTTGAGCGACTATCCCTTTGATCTCTCCATCAGCCATCAGCACCGCCGCTTCTCCGCCTTGACTTCGAATGCGCTCAACCTGGTGAATCGCCGGAAATTTCAGCGATTTATTTTCTTCTCCGCCCCCTATGCCGGGATTTGCCAGCCAGTTCCAGTATTGCCAGTCCTCTGCTGAAAATTCAGCTCCCCAAGGGGAATACCGGAAATCAGCTCTTTGCACGATCTCCTGGCGATAGGGCAGGGCGCCGCCGCGAATGACCGGGCGAGTCAGCTCAACGGCGATTTTCAAAGCCGCCTCCGACTGGTGATTTACCACCGCCTGTCGCCAGGCATGAGCCAATTCCCGTGTTCGATCCTCTCCCAGCTCCTGACGCAAAACGTACTGACGCGCCCGCTGAGCCCGCCCGACAACAGCGATTCCTCCGCTATACTGGCGATTGACTAATTTAGCGGTCAGCAGGTTATCCTGCGCCAGAGGATTAAAGGGGAAGAGAAACGCTTCGCGCCGATAAAACCGCAGTGCCTGTTCATCTTTCCCGACCGCGCTTAAAGCCCGAGCCAATTCACCGTTAAGGTGACCAAAATCAGGTTCCAGATTATAAGCGGCGGCCAAAAACGTCAACGCCTGGGAAGGTTTCTGCAGGCGGCCAAGAGTTAAACTCCCGGCATAAACATAGGGCTTTACCTCCTGGGAATAAGTTGACATCGCTCGGCTATAGGCCTGCACTGCTCCCGCGTACTCTTCCTGCACTTCAGCCACCGCCCCCTGGCGCATATACCAGGAGAACAATGTCTGTTGTCCCGCGAGCCAAAGCAGCAACCCCGCCATCACCGCCGCCGCCAGCCATTGCACCGGGCGCGGACCGATGGTTTCACCAGTACTTTCGCTGAGTCCCGCCCAGGAAGTTGTCGCCGACGGCTTCAAGCTGAAAGCTCCCTCCGAACTTGTCCCAGTGGAGGGAGAGTTTGAACAAAAAGCATGTGTTTTGCCCTTTTCTCCCACCGCGCAGGAAAAATTTTCTGCAGGCAAAGTCTTCAATTGACGACTCGGAAGCCTGACCCGGCAATTGACCAGGGGCCGCCATAACAATCCCAGACAGAAAAGCGCCAGCAGACCCGTCGGCTGCTGCCAAAGAGTCAAGTCCAGCATGCCGTGCGCAACCAGGACGAAAGCGGCAAAATATTCAGCGCGCCAGATTTTCCCGCGGCCTTTCGGCGGAACGACCAGGGGATACAGCAAAGCCAGCCACAACAAAGCCGCCGGCAGCCCGAGAGAAACCGCCAGATGCAGAAATTCATTGTGCGGATGATCTGTAACCGAGGCGGCTTTCGGCGAAGCCATTTGTTGTTCTTGGCGGTATCCTGGAAATTCTCGGCGGAAATTACCCGCTCCCACCCCAACCCAGGGATTATCCGCAATCATCAACATAGTTGACTGCCACATCGGCAGCCGCACTCCATCCGCGTCGGCCTTTTCCAGTACTCCCGGTCCGACCAAGGTTAAGCTGACAGCTGCGACACCCACGAGCACTGCCAAGATTATTCGAAAACGAACGGAAAAAAGACGGACTGCCAGAGTCCACAAAGGGAAAACCGCCAGCACCAGCCAGACCGCCCGTGAACGACCATACCATAAAGCACCGAACGTAACCGCGAGAATAAGCGCGTAAGCGCCATAAACAAACCACGATTGTAAACAATTCATGGCTGGACGCTTTTGCTCTCTCATCCG
>PUNB01000109.1 GCA_003552565.1 Lentisphaerota bacterium | reverse complement strand
CAAGGTGCGAGACAAGGTGCGAGACAAAGTTTTATTTTTTTGTGCGTGTAGAGACTGCAAACACCTTTTCGCATGGGGTCTAGCTATTCATAAGGTGTCAACTTTTAGTCAGGACTTGACAATTCAACAAGTCTCTCCCTCGGGGTATCCGGAGCACCGTGCCGGCGGTCAAGCTTATGCTGGACAATTTCCTTAGAGCGAATATTTTTTGTTCCTATTTCCTTTTCGCAAATATCGTCTTCATAACACACTTGCTGGCTAAGTGATCAGGTAAATCTTTCGCGTTTAATAAATGCAGCCGGCTCTGGCTTCCTTGGCGGTAAATATATTGTTTTTCATGAAACCTCTCACATCTCAAATCAAACAGCTCGCCAGCTCCTGCGGCTACCTCGATTGCGGAATCGCGCATGCCGAACCATTTGACCTCCTGGCTGGCGAATTAGAACGGCGCCAACGCCTTTTTCCCGAGTCAGCACACCTCTATCAAAACATGGAGAATCGCATTGACCCCAAGCGCACGGCTCCCTGGACGCGATCAATAATCACCGCGGTGCGCAGCTACGGCAAATACCGGCTTCCTCAGCAAGCCGTAGGCCATATCGGGCGCAATTATCTGGCCGACCGCAGAGTACCGCAGTCTCCGGACTATCAGATGCCCCACAGGTTCACCGAGGAATTGAAAAAACTGGGGCTGCGTGTCAAACGCGGCGGGGTTCCTGAACGTCTGGCCGGTGCTCGGGCGGGAGTGGTGAGCATTGGACGCAACAACTTCGCCTATCACCCGGCAGCCGGCTCCTGGATCAATCTGGAAAGCTGGCGGATTGACGCTGAACTGGCTCCGGACGCACCGAACTACAGCTGTCCATGCCCGGACAACTGTCAGGCCTGCGTGAAAAACTGCCCGACCGGCGCTCTGCGAGCGCCTTACGAAATGCGTTTTGATCATTGCATAGCTTATCTGACCTATAGAGCTCCCAGGCCGATCTCATCAAAACTGGCCTCAAAGATGCGCGGCTGGATATACGGCTGCGACGACTGCCAAACCGCCTGTCCACTCAACCGGAACAAGTGGTGCTCTAAAAAATCAGCGCCGTGGTTAGAAAAAATCGCTCATTTGTTAACTCCGGAAGCACTGATGAAAATGGATGAATCCACGTTTAAGGAGTGTATTTTTCCATTATTCTGGTATATTCCAGAGGAAGAAGCTGGACGATGGAGGGAAAACGCTGAACGCGCTTTGCGGAACCAAGAAAGGTCTGAAGAATGAAAAAACTCAAATTATTATCACTTGCCCTTCTCTGTATTTTCAATCTTAATGTTGTCACCTCCTGTTCCGAGCCAAGGCGGGAAGAAGCGGAGGGACTCAAAATATTTGTCAACATTCCTCCCCAGGCTTACATGGTTGAACGAATTGGAGGAGATGGTGTGAATGTGGAAACTTTAGTCCCTCCCGGGCGTGATCCGCATACATTCTCCCCTACTCCTCGCACAATGATTGAGTTAGCGGAAGCGGACATATATTTTCACGGCCGCATGGCCTTCGGGCGCGAACTGGCCCGACGGGTAAAGGACTCACATCCCGAAGCTCGAATTATTGATCTTTCTCAAGGAGTGGTTCTGCGCGAAATCGAAGAATCATGCGATCATGGCCACGGACATGACCACGATCACGAACATGAACATGACGATGGACACGACCACGAACATAATCACGAGGGACATAAACACGAACACGAGCATGAAGCACATCATCATGACCATGATCACGGACACGGCGGCGAAGACCCGCATATCTGGCTGGGGCCGCCTGAAATAAAAATACAAGCTCAAAACATTGCTGAAGCTCTAAAACAAATAGACCCGGATAATCATGAAAAATATAGAGCCAATCTGAAAAGCTTCCTGGATGATCTGAATGAAGTCGACAATCAACTGCAGCAGAGTTTGGCTCCGCTGCGCGGGGAGGCTTTTTACGTTTTCCATCCTGCTTTCGGTTATTTCGCCCGTGCTTACGGGCTTGAGCAAAGAGCTATAGAGACCGGCGGCAGAAGCCCCACTCCAAAGCAGCTGCGACAACTGATTTCTCAGGCGCAGGAGGATAACATCCGTGTAATCTTCACCCAGCCGCAATTTGAAAGTCGCAGCGCCGAAGCGGTGGCTCAGGCAATAAACGGAGCTGTCGTAGCTCTTGATCCGCTTGAGTATAATATTCTGGAGAACCTGCAGACGATAAGTGATAAAGTGGAAGAGGCTCTGGCTAAAGATCGTTAGTATCAGCGCAAGCATGAATAAGCAGCCGACAATCGAATTGAAAAATATCTGCTTTGCTTACGGCTCAGTTGAAGTATTGCGGGATGTCAGCCTGACAGTCAAAGCCAATGATCTGGTTTGCATGGTCGGCCCCAACGGCGGCGGCAAAACCACCCTGCTGAAAATTATTGTCGGCCTTTTGGCACCTCAAAAAGGCTCTGCAAAGGTGCTGGGGAAAAATCCCAGGCAGGTTCGTGACCGCATCGGCTACATGCCGCAAAATCCCCAGCATGATCCGGTCTTTCCCATCAATGTCCTGGAAGTTGTTTTAATGGGAAGGCTTTCTAAACACCCATTCGGCCCTTATGGAAAAAACGACTACTCCCTGGCTTATGAAGCGCTGCAGGAAGTGGACTTGGAGGAATTGGCGGATCGTCCGTTCGCCCGACTATCCGGCGGCCAGAAACAGCGGGTGTTGATTGCCCGAGCATTGGCCACCCAGCCGGAACTGCTGATCCTCGATGAGCCCACCGCCAATATTGATCCTGAACAGGAACGATGTCTGCACAACATCCTGCATCGACTGAAGGAACGCATGAGCATTGTCATGGTGACTCACGATTTCGTTTCTGAACTGGTGGAAGAGGTGGTAT
>PUNB01000061.1 GCA_003552565.1 Lentisphaerota bacterium | reverse complement strand
TGATTTGCCCAAAGGCTACCGCGGCGCCGCCGAGCGTTCAAGCAATGTGGGTGTCCCGGCGTTCCCCTCCCGGAGTTGTGCCGCCGAGCGTTCAAGCGAAGTGGGTGTCCCAGAGTGCGCATATCCAAATGGTTCAATCCGAGTGCGTGTCCAAATTGGCGGCCGTCGCCACGCTTTCCTCGATGGTGGGTTGCCTCCGTTCATCCATCAATCGGCGCCGCTCATGCCCCTCGATGAGACAACACGGCAATGTTCGGGTATCCTCAACCAATAAGCACACCCGAGGCAGCGCGCGCCTTGCGACCCACATCATCTGTCGACTTTAGGATTACCGACCAGTTCAGGCGAGGGAACAGAAGTTATGAAATCTGCCGGCTTTACTCTCATTGAGCTGATGATCGTGGTCGCCGTGATCGGCCTTTTGGCTGCCATCGCCATTCCCTCGTATTCAAATTACGTCGATCGTGCTACCCGGGCTGATGCCAAGAGTTCGTTGCTCGCTGCTGCGCAGCGCCTTGAGCGCTGTTTCACAGTCAACAACACATATCTGGATGACCCGGATGGCAGAAGATGCGTAATTCCGGGCCTTTCAGAGGACGAGTTCTATTCTATTCAGTTTGATGAACGAACCGCCACGACCTACACCTTGCTCGCCGAACCCGTTCCCAATACGCGCCAGTGGCGTCGTGATCTGGCTCGTTGCGCAAGTTTCACGTTGGATCATACTGGACTTCGAGAATCCGAGCCCAGGGACGATTGCTGGAATTGAACGCTACTGTCATGAGGGATTCTAAATATTTCTTCGGTGTCACTCTTTTGGAGTTGATGATCGTTATCGCGGTGATCGGTATACTCGCCACTATCGCCTACCCCTCGTTGCAGAATCTAATTCGCGATGGTCGTGTGGTGTCGCAAGCAAATGAACTCGCGGCAATGATCACCTATGCTCATAGCCAAGCTACGCAAGGTATACCGCAAGTGAGCATTGAGGTCGACCCGGGTCTTGATTGGGGGGCCACGCTCCGGGGACGGAATAGCCTCGCAGGGCCCTCAGTGATTCTGCGGCAGATGGATGCCAGGAATACGAACCTGTTTGCGGATGGTCAGTTGCCTATTGTAGTGAACAACCGTGGGCTCGTGATCTCTGGTCCTGTTTGTTTTGATATCCAACATACCCCGGGTGATCAAGCGCGGAGCGTGGCCGTTCGGGTCAGTGGGCAAGTCCTTGTTCAGGGCACTCCGTGTCCATAAGGAGGGTAATGGCGTGGTCCGCAAATCGAAGGCGCAGAGGGGGCTGACGTTGATTGAGGCTATGGTCGCCCTTTTGGTTCTTTCTATTGGCCTCGTGGGTATTGCGGCGCTTAACTTGGCCTCCGTCGGCGCGGCTCATTCGGCCTACTATCGAACCCTTGCGAGCTTTATTGCGAAGGATGCGGAGGAACGGCTTTGGGCAGAGCTAGGCCTCTCCGGGCAAGCGAGTGTGGAGAGCGTCTTAAATGATTGGCGCACCAATTGGGCGGACGCCATGCCGGAGCTACGATTAGACTTGGAGTTGTCGGCGAGCTCGAGCGGTAACGTATGGCAAGATTTTGATGTTACCGTAACCTGGGATGAGCGACGGTTTCAGGGCGCAGTTGTAGAGCAATTTGAATATCGCGCCAGGGTCGTGGGACCGGGGGGCAATAATGAAACAGAGTGACGGTCCAAAATCAAGTTTACACGATCGTCGTGTCGTGGCCGGATTTTCTTTAGTTGAGCTGATGATCGCGCTCGTCATAAGTTTGTTTTTGCTGGGCGGGGTAAGTCTCCTTTTTCTCTCAGGGCGCGTAGCAGCTACCGACACTGAGCGTCTGTCACGAGCGCAAGAGAGCCTTAGGTTTGCCGGAACCTTTTTGATGCAAGACCTTCGTATGGCGGGGTATCGATACCAAGGCGTCTGGAGCGACCCTTACTTGAGCGTAACGGATGGCGAACCCGTAACGCTTCGGGTTAGGTATCAAACCCCGCGTGATTGCACGGGTAGCCTTACTCTCGCAGGTGACATCGGTGATACCGGGGAATTCCTTGAGCAGGGCGGGTTCGCGGATAACTCGTATTTCGTCAATGGGGCCTCGCAACTAGTTTGTCGGGGTACACGAGGAGTGAGCCATAGCGAAGTTGTGCTCTTGGACGGGGTGACTGGTTTCTCTGCTTGGCCCGTACCCGGGGCCGCAAATCCAGTCGCACTAGATGTGGAGTTGGAGGTCCGGGGATTGCGGGACGACGATCGTTTTCGCTACGACTTTCGAGTGGCCCTTCGGAATAGAGTTCTTGAATCCTTGAACCAATGAAGAACCCGATTGCGCTCGATGACTTGCAGTGTGATGGCGTGTTTGGCGTGCAGGAGGTGCGGAGTAATGACTTTCACAAAGCGTCGTAAGTGTTCCGGGGTCGCGTTGTTTTTTAGCGTGGTCTTGCTTCTCGTTCTCACGCTAATCGCGGTTACGATTATGAGCAATACTGCTATGCAGGAGCGGATGGCGGGCAATCAGAAACGTGTAGCCGACGCCGCAATGGCCGCTGAGGCGGGGGTTGCTTGGTTTTATGGCGAGTTGTGGGCAGGTATGCCGGACAGTTGGTCAATGAATGTGAATGACCTGGCAACCCCACCCACATTCGGTGTTGGCGATTCGGCATCGTTCGAGATTGAAAGTTGGAAAAGCTCTGTGCTAAGCGTTTCGCAGATAGACGACGGTGAGGGCGGCCAAATAACGACTTTGGATCGAGAAAACTGCGGGCCAACAGACACACGTTGTATTTTGTCCGTCTCGGGTCGGTCTGGTTCGGGTGATGCGAGTTTGGCCAAAGTAGACTTGCAGGCGGAATTCTTGTTCGGAACATCGGGGAGATCTCCTGGAGATTACGACCTGCTGTGCGGTGATCATCTGGACTTGAGAAG
>PUNB01000229.1 GCA_003552565.1 Lentisphaerota bacterium | reverse complement strand
CTGCCCAGTGATGCTCGCTGTGCCTGGAGATATTCCGCCTCCGCCTGCATAATAAAGGGAGCCGCCTCCTTCAGCAGACTGATAATACGCTGGTCGGTTTTTCCACGAAAAGCAAGCTCCACATCGGCCAGGGATATGTGTTCCAGATCACGCCCCGGCACATACATATCCGGCTCCTCCGCCAGCTGCCGCAGAAGCCCCTCCTGAGTGAGCGTATAGACAACATTGGATATCAGGCGCGTGGGAATGCCGTACTTCTCCCCGAAGCGCGCGGATGACCAGGGCCGACCGTCATTCAAATACTTCTCTCCAGCCGAAAGCATGATCATCATCCCCAGCAGACTGAGAGTGGCGAATGAAGCCGGTTCGCCGCTCTGATCCACCCGGAAAGTTCGGTAATTCTGCACGGCAAAAGCCATCTCGGCTCCAAAAAGAACAATCAGCCAGCTGGTGTGCAGCCAGACGAGAAAGAACGGCAGAACGGCAAAAGTACCATAAACAGCGTTGTACTGAGTGACTCCACCCTGGGCCAGAAAATAAAGCTCTTGAGCAGCGAACCAGGCGACCCCGGTGAAGAAACCACCGATCAAGGCCGGCAGGAAACGTACTTTGGTGTTGGGCATGAACATCAAAAGAAACATGAAAGCCAAAACAATCGCCGCCAGCATCGACCAGCGAATGGCGAATTCATAAATAAAAGAAAACTCCCCTACTCTTTCCCTTACCATCAGCAAGGCGCGCTCGGAAGACAGGAAAGCATTGATACTGGTTGCCAAAAGCACCAGAATCGGCACCACCACCAGAATGCTTAGATAGTCTGAAAATCGGCGGGTTAAAGCGCGAGGACGGCGCACCCCCCAGATAATGTTAAAAGAATTCTCGACCTTGCTCATTACCCTGATCACGGTCCAGAAAAGAAAAACCAGACCGATCACCCCGAGAGTGCGGACATTTGTGCGTTCGACCGCCGAAAACACCGTTATCGCTATCTGACCGAACTGCTCCGGCATTTCATCCAGACGGCTGCCCTCGACAATGACAAAATCACGCAATGGCTCGCCAGTTTCCTCATCACTGACCCCATGCAGAAGAGCGTCGAGCTCATCCTCATCCCGTTGTTCATTTTCCTCCTCGGGCGAGATCCGGTTTTCTTCCTCCAGCGCCGGATTGCGGCGCAGACCGATGTTCTCCATCAGCACTTCCTGGGCTCCAAGGCCTTTGGACACGGAAAACATCAGCGCCAAAATCGGCACCAGCGACATCAGAGTAAGGTAAGTCAGAGTGCCCGCCTGCATATAGCACTTATCATGAATAAAACCGCGCACCATGATAGTGACAATGCGAAGGAAGGAAATCAAGGCGGTTTTCACCCGCGAGAGCGGCCGTACATCCAGTTCCCAGACTTCATCATGAATAAACCTGCGCCCCTCCTGAACAGCCGAAGTCAGCCGTGTCCGCACACTTTTTTTCGCTCCGGTCGCGGGTGTTTTACGGGATGGATGTTTATCACTGTTCATTTACTAACGGAATCAGGTTAATTCTTTACTTCGCTCTCTGTCGATTTCGAGCTTTGGCCAAATCCATGATATAAGAATCCTCGGAGTTTTCAGGTGACAATCCGCAAACATGTTCAAGAACATAATCCAGCCCATGCGGGAACTCGTTTTCAATCAGCTCGTCATCTGCGGGAAACATTTTTCCGTCCTCTCCCGTCGCTCGAAAATCGAGCGCCGCCAGCAGCACATCAACAATCGCCTCACACTCCAGCCCATGCTTGCGATTGAGCAGCATGGCGCCGACAATCCGGTCATGACGCCCAAGCTTCCGGCGTAAATCGAGCCCAACCCGGAAAACAGTATCACCCAAGGCTTGATTACGAAAGCGATTCAGCAGGTCCTCAATATGTTCATGCAGTTCCTCAATCGACAGGTCCTCGGGATATTCAGCCGCCACCCCCTGAGCCGCCTGCCGCATGGCCTGCCGGGTGCGCCGTAATACCTCGGGATTTTCCAACGCTTCCCATAAGTAAATATACTCGGGATTCTCAGAAAATCCAAGATAACCAACGGCGGCATGCCCCAAGTTATGAATGAACAGTTTCCGATCAACATAAGCGGTGATATTATCAACCAGCTTAATTTCAGGCAGTTGCGGAGGAGGGGTGCGAAACCCCCGCCGATCAAGTATCAGGGTGTTGTAGGGCTCGGCGAAAACCCACAAAGGATCAACCCGCAAAGCCTCCCGCGGCATAATCGGCACCATCTTGCCGATACTGGTCTCCACCAGGCCGACCATTGACTTCAAAGGAAAAGAAGCCGGCAGATGCTCAGCCAGAGCCCGGTTCATAATCTCGCCGCCATTTCGAATATTCTCGGCCAAAATAATATCCAGCGGATAATCGGGGTGCCTTTGCTGTCGGGCCAGTAGTCCCCGACTGAAGGCGGGCGCCAAATGCGGCAGTGCTCCGCCCCCGACGGCGGTGGCCGCCAGATCCGCTTCCGCGATCTCATCAGCCACCGCGGACAAGTCGCGAGCATCCACCGCCCGTACGCCGGTCACTTCAAGAATCTGATCTTCCCGACCGCTTTGTTTAACCACAACCCGATAAGCGCCCTGCTGATTCAGCAGCTCAACTAAAGACTGGTTCAGATCAACAAACACCACCTCATAGCCATGCTGGTTAAACAACTGGCCGATAAACGACCGACCGATATTACCGGCGCCGAATTGGATTAATTTCTTGCTCATGTATTTGTCTTTATCCGTATTGCCGCTGGCTTATGTGAGACTTCGAATATATAACCTTGTCTCGAATCCGCCTGAGGCGGATCACAAACCTGATTCCAAAGTCAAAAAACACTGGACAAGGTTCGGGACAAGGTTCGGGACAAAGTTTTTTATGCCGCAACAGTCTCTCCCTCGGGGTATCAGGCGCATCGCGCCGGCGGTCGGG
>PUNB01000050.1 GCA_003552565.1 Lentisphaerota bacterium | reverse complement strand
GAGCCGCTGCATTACTTTCGCCAGGTGATGATCGGAGACTTCCAGTATCCCGGCCAATTCTTTACAGGAATAGGGCTTTTCAGGGTGTGCTGCCAGCAGAGCAGCGGCGTGTATTCCCAGCGCCACCGCGTCTGAAATTTTTATCAAGTCGCTCATTTTCGGTTCCACTTTTGGTTTAGTGCATACCGGTACTGTAATGCTTGTTTCCGGCAAGGCAAATTACTGTGGCCATAAAATACGAGCTTGCATACAAGCTCGACCGCCGGCGCGATGCGCCTGATACGCCGAGGGAGAGACTTGGGTGTTACAACATTTTGTCGCGAGCTTAGTCGCACACTTTGTTCGATTCAGTTTTTTGTTTCCGACTAGATGCGAGACAAGGTGCGAGACTAGGTGCGAGACTAGGTGCGAGACAAGGTTGTATATTCGAAGTCTCATACAAGCTCGACCGCCGGCGCGATGCGGGCCGGATATCCCGGATGGAAACAGCGGCTAACGAAGAACCGTGACCCTATCCGTGTGTATCCGTGTTAATCCGTGGTGAAAAATCAAGAGCTAAAACCACGGATGGACACTGATTAACACTGATATAAAACGAACAACGACGAACCGTGTTTCACATAAGCCCGATAACCGGCGAGAGGCGTATGATACCCCGAAGGAGAAACAGTGTTCTGAGGAAAGTCATAAAGTCATGGATGGACAAGGATAATGCTATTGGACTACGGGACTACGGGACTACGGGACTATGGGACTACGGGACTATGGGACTATGGGACGGCTCAGACGATTAGCGCTCCACACAGCAGTTGTTAATTTATGCTTGAGAAATCCATTTCAGAATGTATTTTTGTGGCGGGTTTCTTGATAATTCATGTGACCAAGTTATCTAACTGATTTGGAGATGACAATGGCTTTAGCGTATCAGAATAAGACTTATTTTGTTTTATCTTTATGTTTGCTGAGTATGGCTGTCGTGGGTTTTCTGGCGGATGGAGTTATGCCGTCAATCAATGGATTCATCAAGCTGCAGACTCATTCCTCCCGTTTGATCAATGATTTTACTGAAATTGCGGGCAGCGGCGGAGCCTTGCTGAACGCGGCGGTGACGGGTTTTTTGTCGCTCGCGGTGATTAAGCGCAGCAAAGTATCGATGTCCGGTCCTACTTTGGCGGCGGTGTTCACGATAGCCGGATTCAGTCTTTTTGGCAAGACTCCCTTGAATGTCATACCGATTATGGCGGGAGTTTTTCTGGCCGCCAAGTTTGCCCGCCGGCCATTCAGGAACTATATCCTTATGGCCTTATACGGCACTGCTCTGGGGCCGCTGGTCAGCTATATGATCAGCGAGATGGGGCTGCCTATGGGAGCTGGTCTGGCGGCTGGTTTTGCCGCGGGATGTTTGGCTGGGGTCATTTTGCCGGGGGTGTCAATGGCGATGTTGCGTATGCACGAGGGGTTCAATCTTTACAACATCGGGCTCACTTGTGGTTTTATCGGGCTTTTCGTAGCCTCGGCTGTAACGGCGGCCGGTCATGATATATCAATAAGCGTGATCTGGAATGAAAGTCCAGGGCTGGAACTGATCCTGATGGTTCCGATACTGGCGATTATTTTTATTGTGGCTGGATTCGCTATGGACAGACGGAAAGCTATAGGAAATCTCCCCAAAATGCTGAAGATGACCGGTCGACTGCCGACCGATTTCATGTCGGACATCGGGCCGGGCGCGGCTTTGGTCAATGCCGGGTTGCTGGGGCTGGCGGGCACGTTATATCTAGTGCTTGTCGGCGCTGATATCAATGGACCTGTTATCGGCGGACTTTTAACCGTGATGGGATTCGCGACCTTTGGAAAACATCCCCGCAATTGCTGGCCTGTGGCAGCCGGAGTGATACTAGCCACTTTGTTATTCGGTAAATCTTTGACCGCTCCAGGGCCGGTTCTGGCTATGCTCTTTTCAACCACCCTGGCTCCGCTGGCCGGAGAATTCGGCGCTTTGACCGGACTTCTGGCCGGCGCAGTTCATTTGACGGTGGTGGAAAGAAGCGCGGCTTGGCACGGCGGACTTGATCTTTACAATAACGGATTCGCGGGAGGACTGACCGCCACCCTGTTTGTGGCGATTATTCAGTGGCTGCGATCAGTGAAAAGCGAAGAAGAAGAGTGATAATAACATCCACGCGAATTAAAAGGGAGTCATTATGCTTAGCAAAGAACATTTGATGCACCTGCTTTCAGAGGTGTCGAATTATATGCTTGACAAGCACCCTCGACGGATGGTGATTTCAGTGCATCAGAAAAACGACGGTCTGCATTTATGCGTGGTTGATGATATAGAGCGCAGCGATGAAGAGCTGCAGGCAATGGAGGAAGCTCTCAACTCAGGCGAGCGTCCTGAGCTGGCGGATTACTACGGCGCCATGGGCGGCAGCGACCTTCTGGGAGCGGCGCGGCTGAACCTTATCGGCTGGCAGATTAAGCATGCGGATGTTTCACGCAGCGAAGAGGGGACAAAAATAGATATCTGGATGGGAGGGAAGCGTTTTGACTCCAGAGACTTCAGCGTTCCAGATGAAAAAGTTCAGGACTCTTAAAAGATAATTTTTTCTGGTGTCAGGTTTCGGTTTTCAGAACAGCGAGCCTGATCTGACAAGAACCATGACCCTATCCGTGTGTATCCGGGGTTCTAATAAAAAACAAAATAAAACCACTGATGTACACTGATTAACACTGATAACGACGAACGAAGCACAATGAACGACGAACCGTGTTTCATACAAGTCCCGCCACCGGCGCGAAGCGCCTGATACCCCGGGGAGAGACTGTTGCGGTATATGAAACCTTGTCTCGCACCTTGTCTCGAACCTTGTCTGGTTTTCTTTCGATTCCTTCTTTTTTAGACTAAGTGCGAGACAAGGTGCGAGACAAGGTGAGCACAAAATTAGGTCTCGCCCCCTTTCCGGACGGGCTCTAGCTAGACCTGCTCTTAT
>PUNB01000105.1 GCA_003552565.1 Lentisphaerota bacterium | reverse complement strand
AACTTATGTGAAACACCGGCCTACTAAGCGGTTGACGATAACGGCGACGAGAACGGATGACGAGTCTCATAATCGTTCACCTTTCTCGTCGCCGATCTCGTTCACCGCTGTTTCTATTCCGGGGTATCAGGCGCATCGCGCCGGAGGTCGAGCTTAGGGGGGACGAATTGCGAGTTCAGCTCAGTGCATTTCAACTGAGCAGGAGCCGATACCGGGTCGGTAAAAGTTGAACTGTACGTTCGGATGATCGGCCAGCAGCGACATGGGAACGGCACTGTCGGCGATCTTTTTGCCGAGCATCAGGGTGGTTAAGCGCATGCCGAAAGGATTGTCATGCATGCCGGCCTGCCAGATACTGACTTTCTCCGCCTGCCAGGTTTCCACCGGCCCCACGGTCACCGCTTCCGTCGGCACCCCGGTCACCACGCCGCCGCCGCTGGTGCGGGCGTTCTGCATGACTGTCACCGGATGCAGTTCCACTTGTCGGGTAGCGAGCTGACGGTATTCAGCGGGAGAGGGAGGTTCATCTTTGTATTTGCCTTCCCGGCGCACTGGATCGTTAAAGGCCCAGTGTTTAATATCTCCCTGTCCGCCCTGCATCAGCGCACAGCGAACCCCTTTCCAAGTGGCTTTAAAGTCTTCCACTTTTTCAGTAGGGAAGTGCATGTTTTCTTCACGCAACCTGAGTTCCGGTTTTATAAGGTCAAAGCATAACTCTCGATCCGCCTTGACGAATGACAGGGGGTGGTCCGGCGGGACCGCCCGGCCGTTCAGAATCCACTCATCCATGCCCCAGAAATGGGCGTCTAAAGAGCTTAAATTGATTTCCAGTTCATTGATCAGCCGCGCCACCAGCGGCAGCTGTTCAGTCGGCCCGATCGGTCCGCAGACTCCGACTGGAGAGTCTGGAGTGGACTGGCGCCAGGCGCTAATATATTCCAAAGCTTCCGCCAGGTAAAAATCTTCCAATGTGTCATAAAACACCACTTTAAATCCTGGCCGGCTCATCCCCCGCATGTCATCGGCGGTGAGTTTAGCGGCATCGTTCAGAATGTCGTCGTCCAAGGTGGTGAAATCCCACCAGTCAGGTGCCAGAATGCTGGTTTTTCTTGCCATGGTTCATTTCCTTATTTAATGGTTTATTTCCTGCAGAAGGATATTGTCTTGCGGATATCCATGTCCGAGGTGCTGGCGGAAAGCTTCGGCGTATTTCATATCGGCTTCCAGCCCGCGGGCCTCGGCGTGTCGGGTCATGGTGGCGGTGTATTCGTCGACCCCATGATGGGCCATAAGCCAGTCTCGCTGGCTTTTATGACAACACAGCATTTGGGTTTTCAGCTCCATTTTAGCGGCGATGTCGATGTGAAAGCCGGCCGGTATAAGGGAGCCGAAAATATCTTTGCCTTCCATGGCGTCAACGTAGTACAGATACGGGGTTTCAGCGCACGGGCCGGCTTCATCGGTGTTAACGTTGGGGATGCCGCAGGCGAAAC
The DNA here is from genome assembly GCA_003552565.1 of Lentisphaerota bacterium. Taxonomy (GTDB): domain Bacteria; phylum Verrucomicrobiota; class Lentisphaeria; order Oligosphaerales; family PUNB01; genus PUNB01. The sequence goes on along the minus strand of PUNB01000105.1, from coordinate 12,038 downwards.
AGGCGGTACGGACCAGGTGCGAAGTGTTTTCATGGTCGATAAAATAATCTTGCGGGCTGGGGGCGAAGACAATGGCCGGCTGAACCCGGCGGATGAGCTTGATTGTCTTCAGCAATGCCGGCCGTGTGTAAAGAATAAAAACATCGTCTTCTTCCAGGCAGTAATATCGGCCGTCAAGAATTTTCGCTGATTCTTCCGCTTCCCGCTTTCTTATGCGGCTTATTTCTTCCCGCGACTGGGTGGCGGAACCGCAGTCGCCCGGAGTCATGGTGGCGATGTGAATCTCCCATCCGCGGTCGCGAAGTAATGCCAGGGTGCCGGCGCACATGAACTCAGCGTCGTCCGGATGGGCCAGCAAGCTTAAAACTCGGTTGTTTTTTTCAGTCATGTTATACCAGTTACAATATATTTCAGGATTTGGTTTTGTTTGCTTTTGCCAGAATTTTCGCAATCAGGTTATGAAGAAGGAGTGTCCGCCATAATTTTTCCCGGCTTTCAATGAAACGCGCCGATGTTCTGCATGTTTAATTACACCTTCGGATCAGCTTACGGAATCGCGGATTCGGAAAAATCAGCAATTACCATACAGAATCAATTGTTCTTTGCAAGTCGAAGCCAGACATTATCTTGCTTCGCGGATTCAGGATAATTCAATCAGTGAAAATGTGATTGCCGCAGACCTTTGATTTTTGTCAAAATGGATTATAGTTCAACCTTTGTTTCGCTGATGATTCAGGATGATAAAAGTTTGAACACAACCAGGAGGCAGTAATTATGAATATTCCCTTTCATGTTGATTTACGGGACAAAGTCGCGGTTGTAACTGGCGGCGGCGGTATATTGTGCAGTGTGCTTGCCCGGGGGCTGGCGGCCTGCGGAGCTCGGGTGGCAGTGCTGGACTTGAAAGAGGAGGGGGCTCGAAAAGTGGCCGAAGAAATTCAGGCTGAAGGGGGAAAGGCAATCGGGATCGCCGCTAATGTGCTTGAGAAAGAAAGTTTGGCAAAGGCTGAGGAAGAGGTATGCCGGCAGTTAGGGCCTTGCGATATTCTACTGAACGGGGCTGGAGGAAATCACCCCAAGGGCACGACTTCGACTGAATTCATGTCACGAGAAGACCTGGCGCGGGAGAATCAGGAACTGGTTACTTTCTTTGACTTGGATCCGGAAGGTGTCCAGTTTGTTTTTAATCTTAATTTTCTTGGTACTTTGCTGCCGACACAGACTTTCACCCGGAAAATGGCGGAAGGCGGCAGCGGCGGTGTTGTAGTCAATGTCTCATCAATGAACGCATTCTGCCCTTTGACCAAGATTCCCGCCTACAGCGGGGCGAAAGCGGCGGTAAGTAATTTTACCGAGTGGCTGGCGGTGCACATGAGCCGGATCAACATCCGAGTGAACGCCATCGCTCCCGGGTTTTTCCTGACTGATCAGAATCGCGGGCTGTTGACGAACCAGGATGGTTCATATACCGAGAGAGCTAACAAGATTATCTCTCAGACTCCGATGGGTCGTTTCGGGGCGCCGGAGGAATTGCTCGGCACATTGCTGTGGCTGGTTTCTGATTCCGGCGCGGGATTTGTGACCGGCACGGTAATTCCAATTGACGGCGGGTTCAAAGCTTACAGCGGGGTTTGAGCGGACTCTTTTGGTTTTTTTCCGGATGTGGCCGCATACAAGCCCGGCCGCCGGCGCGATAGGCCGCATGCTCCGGGGGAGAAAAACCGGTGGATAACATAATTTGTAATCTGTAATGCTGGTGACGAAGAACCAGGAACTACGAACCGTGTTTCATACAAGCCCGGACGCCGTTGCTATGCGCCGGATACCCTGAGGGAGAGACTTGTTTAATGGTTTCTGGTGTCAGGTTTCGGGTTTGCCCTGACACCTGAACACTGAAACCTGAAACCGCGAGTCTCACATGCGAAGGGGCAGATTAAAGTTAAAAAACCTAATGGCAAGTTATCCTGGCAACATTGAGAAATAAAAAAAGTAAAAAAAACTTTAAAAAGCGCTGGACAAATCATATTTGGGCGATTATTTTATGCGCTTTGTGCCCGCTTCACAGTGTGCTTCTGATTTGTCATGCAGCGGCGGCGGAAAGCGTCGCGGCTGGTTCAGAAGGGCCGATTGAAACGGACGCGGATGCTTTGGAACCATCCAGTGAGGATGAGTTGGAGTTGCAAAGATTGCGTGAAGCTTATGCCAAGCTTCTTATTCAGCATAAAGAGACTTTGCGGGAATTAAGCAAATTGCGGCTTCAGGCCGGCGTTCTAGTGGGTGAGCCGGAGGCCGAAAGGCTCGGCATACTTTATGAAAGAGCGCAAGGCCGTTTGCATACTCACCGTCTGCATGAGCAGCTGTATCGTCAGATAGATGAGTTCGGTGATTATCTGCGGACAGTACTGGAAGTTATTGAACCCAGTGACGAATTAAATGCGAATATCCGGCAGCGCTATGGCCGGTTGCAACATACCGTTACATTACTGGAGAATTTGCCGTCGATAGTTGCTTGGCGAGGCGGCGATCTGCGAACCGGGCGGAATGAAACTCGGGTGCTGCAGGTCGAGGAGGAATTCCAGTTTGTGATACTGGCCGTCGGCAGACTCGATCAGGCGCGTCTGGGAGAATCCTGGCGAATACGTGATTCCGAAGGCGCTGAAGTTGAGCTGCGAGTCGTGGAGACTGAAAACGCTGTCAGCGCGGCAATCCCTGTTAGCGGCGACCTGTCATGGATAGTGCCCGGGATGAAAGCTGAACGCGTACAAGATTGATTAATATGTTTAAATCAAGTTGTTATTTTATTACAGGGAAATGATTCATTATGGAAGCCCGTGCCATAAGCAGATTTCAAAGAATTTCAGCCTTTAAGGCTCGTGAAGTGACCCGTTTGATTCAGGGTCGTCCGGCGGCGGAAGCTTTAGCCGATTTGCAGTTAATGCCCAGAAAAGCGGCGCGTTTAACGGCGAAGACTTTGAAATCGGCGATAGCCAATGCCGAGAACAGTGAATATAATTCAGTTTCAGCTGATGAGCTGATGATTAAGGAGGCGGTTGTCGGCGAAGGTCCGACCATGCATCGTTTTCGTCCTCGAGCGCGAGGAGCGGCCGGTCGACTTCGCAAAAGAACCAGTCATATAAAAATAACGGTAACTGATCATCAAGGTTGATATCCGGCGGACCCTCTGACCGGGTAGAAAAGGTTGCGGTAAATTCATCAGGGAGAAAATTGTGGGCCAAAAAGTAAATCCAATCGGTTTTCGTCTGGCGGTAAACAAGAAGTGGCAATCCTTGTGGTTTGCCAAGAAAGCGAAATTCGGTGATCTTCTGTTGGAAGATCTGAAAATCCGTGATTTTGTCAAGAAGCAATTGGCGGCCGCGGCGGTTGCCAAAGTTACGGTGGAGAGGTTTGCCAATCGTATCAGAGTTACGGTTCATACGGCTCGCCCCGGGATTGTTGTGGGCCGGCGCGGCGCCCAGGTGGATGACCTGAAAGCGCGGATTTCCCGAATGTGTTCCGGGAAAGAGATTTACCTGGATATTGTGGAGATTAAGCAGCCGGAACTGGAAGTCAACCTGGTGGCGGAAAATGTCGCTCAGCAGCTGGAGCGGCGGATTGGATTTCGTCGCGCCATGAAACGCACAATGCAGGCGACCATGGATGCCGGTGCTCAGGGAATCAGGATACGTTGTGCCGGCCGATTGGGAGGAGCGGAGCTGGCCAGAGTGGAGCAGTATAAAGAGGGGAAAATCCCTCTGCATACATTGCGTGAAGATATCGACCATGGTTTGGCTGAAGCACAAACGCAGGCCGGAACCATTGGTGTAAAAGTATGGATATGCAAGCCTAAACAGGCGACTACGGAGGACTCTAAAAATGCCACTAATGCCAAAACGCGTAAAGCACCGAAAGGTTCAGCGCGGCCGCAATCGCGGAATCGCCAATCGAAATAACAAACTGGATTTCGGCGAATTCGGATTGCAGGCTCTTGACCGGGGCTCGATTACTTCTCAACAGATCGAGGCTGCCAGGACCGCCGTCACCCGTCATATGAAACGGCGCGGTAAGGTGTGGATTAAAATTTTTCCGCATAAATCGTATACATCAAAGCCTCTGGAAGTCCGGATGGGGAAAGGCAAAGGCAACCCTGAGGGATGGATGGCGCCGATCAAGCCGGGTAATGTGCTTTTTGAAATCAGCGGCTGCAGCGAAACCCTGGCCCGGGAAGGCCTGGCCAGAGCGGCCAGTAAGCTGCCGATGCGGTGCAAGTTATTGTCACGATAATTCATTTCGAGGATCAGTGAAGTGGAGTTAAGAAGATGAAGCCTGTTGAAGTTCATGAAATGACAAATGAAGAGCTTGAGCGCGCGCTTACAGAGAGTCGGCGCGAATTGTTCTCTCTGCGGATGAACAATCAGATTGGTCAGGTGGAAAACACCGATTCCATTCGTCAGACACGCCGCGACATAGCCCGGCTGTTGACTGAAAGGCGCGAGAGAGAAATGCGTTCTCAGCTGCGGTAGCAGCGTAAGCTTTCATGGGATCAAGTGGCACAGGATGCGGAAATAAACACAACAGCGGCTGGAAAAAAATATTATGAGCGAAAACACAGAAACAACTCGTGGTAATCGAAAAAAACGTGTCGGCAGGGTGGTCAGCGACTGTCAGGACAAGACCATCGTGGTTCGCTCCGAAAGACGGAGTGAGCATCCACTGTACGGCAAAACCGTGAAACAGGCCAAAAAGTTTTACGCGCATGATCCGCTGAATCAGGCCGAGGTCGGAGATCTAGTGGAGATTCAGGAGACGCGGCCTTTGAGTAAACTCAAGCGCTGGCGTTTGGTTTCGATCTTGCAGCGTACCGAAAAAGCTGTCGAGCAGGAGGCGACTGTCAGATGATCCAGATGCAGACCAGTTTAGATGTGGCGGACAACACCGGCGCCCGCCGCGTGGAGGCGATTCGCGTGCTCGGACAGCCGAAGCGATATGCCCGTATCGGGGATATCATTCGCTGTACGGTCAAAGAGTCACAGCCCCGCGGCACTGTGCGCAAAGGCGAGCTGGTGCGGGCCGTTGTTGTACGGACGCGTTCCAATATTCGCCGCCCGGACGGTTCGACTCTCAGTTTTGACCGCAACGCCGCGGTGATAATTGATGACAATAACAATCCGCGTGGAACCCGCATATTCGGCCCGGTGGCCCGTGAGCTGCGGGAAGGTAATTTTATGAAGATAATATCGCTGGCTCCGGAGGTGTTGTAATGACGAAGAGAAAAATCAAAAAGGGCGACATGGTTGTTGTCATCAGCGGCGCTGAGAAGAACAAGCGCGGCAGGGTTCTGGAGGTTAAGGCCGGCGAACGCGCCTGGGTGGAAGGAGTCAACTTACGCCCCAAAGCCATGCGTCGTACTCAGGAGCGTCCTCAGGGCGGCATCGTCGAGCAGGAACGGCCGATACACATATCCAATCTTATGGAACAAGAACGATACGAGCGCAAGGTTGAGTCCAAAAATAATTCAGAGCAGTCTAAGCAAGAGGCAGAAAGCTAATGGCTACCAGTGTATTGCAGGAACAATATAAGCAAGAGGTGTTTCCGCGTTTGTTCAAGGAAGGCGGATACACTAATCAAATGCAGGTGCCGCGAGTGACCAAAATTGTCATCAACACCGGTGTCGGCACCAGTCGCGAAAAGGAAGCTTTGGAAGAAGCCGTACAGACTTTATCATTGATCACCGGCCAGAAACCGGTGGTAGCCAAAGCCAGGAAGAGTGTTTCTCAGTTTAAGCTGCGCGCCGGTATGCCTGTCGGTGTGAAAGTGACGTTGCGTCGTACAATGATGTACAATTTTTTATACCGATTAATCAATATTGTTTTGCCCAGGGTGAGGGATTTTCGCGGTATTTCCGCCAACGGTTTTGACGGACGCGGCAATTACAGCTTGGGGCTAAGTGAGCAGTCTGTCTTTACCGAGGTGAATCTTGATAAAATGAAGCATACAATTGGGATGAATATTTCAATCATCACCACCGCCGAGACAGATAAAGAAGCCTATAATTTGCTGCGTTCATTTGGTATGCCTTTCGCCGGCGGAAGCGGCGGAGAATGAGATTGATAACGTTTGGAGTCCGAGCCGAAAAAACGGCGCGGAAAATCGCTGAAATCCGGTTTGAATATAATTTATAAAGTTGAGACGGAGAGTTTTGAATGGCCAAGAAAGCACTTGTAGAAAAAGCGCGCAGGAAACCCAAATTCAGCGCCAGAGCTTATTCCAGATGCAAACGCTGCGGACGTCCGCGGGCCTATATTCGCAAGTTTAACCTGTGCCGGATTTGCTTCCGGGAGCTGGCGAACACCGGGCAGATACCCGGAGTCGTAAAATCAAGTTGGTAGTGCAAGCGACCAGGAGATTGATATTCAATGAGTCTAAGTGATCCTATTGCTGATATGCTGACCAGAATTCGTAATGCCGGCAAAGCTGGGCAGACGCAATTCTCCCTTCCGTGTTCAAAGGAGAAAGTAGCCATAGCTGAGTTGTTGAAGTCGAATGGTTACATAAAAGATTGTTCCGTTTCCGGCGACACGATCAAGGAGCTGATAATTGAGTTGAAGTATAAAGACGGCAAGTCGGTGATCGAGGGACTGCAGCGTGTCAGTAAACCTTCGCGTCGTCAATATGTCGGAGCCGCGGAAATACCCCGGGTCCAGGGTGGACTGGGTGTAGCCGTACTTTCGACTTCGAAAGGTTTGATGACTGGACGGCAGGCGAAACAGGAGCATGTAGGCGGGGAAGTTCTCTGTTACGTGTGGTAGCAAACAAGAGGAAGCATATATAATGTCACGAATCGGCAAACAACCGATAAAGATTGATTCCGGCGTTACAGTCGAAATGAAAGACCAAGCGGTGTCCGTTAAAGGACCTAAAGGCCAGTTGGAATACACCTTGCCGGACTGCGTGAAGGTTCAGCAGGAAGATGGAATGCTGCGACTGGAGAATCTGGGCGCGGATAAAGATAAGAAAAGCCGGGCTTTATACGGTACGGCCCGCGCCATTCTGCAAAACATGGTCACTGGAGTATCCACCGGTTATCGGAAAGAATTGGAAATACGCGGAGTTGGGTTCCGCGGCCAATGTGCAGGGCAGCGTTTGGTTTTAAACCTGGGATTTTCACATCAGGTGGAGTTTTTTGCCCCTGAAGAAATCAGTATCAGCATGTCGGGCAACAACAGGATTGTGGTTGAAGGCATTGATAAACAGCTGGTTGGTGAAACAGCCGCCAAAATCCGCTCATTCCGTCCTCCGGACGCTTACAAAGGCAAGGGCGTGCGCTATCTCGGTGAAGAAGTGATACAGAAAGAAGGCAAAACCGTCGGATAGTTCCGCTGTTTCCGGCAGTTTGTGATTTCCCCGAAAGTCTTAAGTTTATTCTGTCGGTGTCCGGCAAGATATCCAGGATCGGCCATCGATCGTATTGATTACCTCAGGAGAGAATTAGAAATGGCAAAGCTGAACAAGCATCAAACTCGCAAACGGCGTCATCGCAGTTTACGTAATCGGCTGTCCGGGACCCCGTCCCGCCCGCGGCTCTGTGTACACGCCAGCAACAAACACGTTCGGGCGCAACTGGTGGATGATTCATCAGGTAAAACTATAGTCGCCGCCAGCACGCTGGATAAAGAATTGCGGGCGAACGGCAGCCGAGGTAACACGGCCGGCGGGCAGGCTGTCGGCAAGTTAATGGCTGAGCGGGCGTTGAAGCAAAATTATCAGTCGGTGGTTTTTGATCGCGGCGGGTTTCGCTATCATGGCGTGGTGAAAGCTGTTGCCGAGGCGGCTCGCGAGGGCGGACTTAATTTCTAAATAGTAATGATTGCTTTCCGGTCTAAAAAAACGCGCGGACACAGGAATGCGCGAACGCGGAAATCTTGATTTTATAGTTTTAAGCAACCAGGAGTAATGCAAGTGGCAGATAAAGATAAAAACACAGGTGGACGACAAGCCGCTGGCGGTGAGCTTGAAGAACGGGTTGTGCATATTAACCGCTGTAGCAAGGTGGTGAAGGGGGGCAGGAATTTTCACTTTACCGCTTTAGTGGTTGTCGGTGACTGCAATGGTCGAGTGGGGCTTGGCTACGGAAAAGCCAACGAAGTCCCCGAAGCTATCCGTAAGGGCAGTGAGGCCGCTCGCAAATCGCTGGTGACTGTCCCTATGCACGGGCAGACAATCACCCATGCGGTAACCGCCAAATACGGAGCCGGCAAAGTTTTAATGCGTCCCGCGGCTGTCGGTACTGGTGTTATCGCCGGCGGGCCGATGCGGGCGGTTTTAGAGCTGGCCGGTGTGAAGGATGTTCTGGCCAAGTCCCTGGGATCGAATAATCCATTGAATGTATTGTACGCCACGATGCAGGGGATTTCAATGTTGAGGACCAAGGATGAAATCTTGGCGAAACGTTCCATAGAGTCTTTATAAGGATCAGATGCGCTGGGGATTTTAACATGAAATTACATAATTTGTCCAATACGTACAAAAGAAAAAGCCGTAAGAGGGTAGGTCGAGGCGATTCTTCCGGACTCGGTCGTTGTTCAGGCCGCGGAGACAAAGGCGCCGGGGCGCGTTCCGGCTACAGCCGTAGATATCATTTCGAGGGCGGGCAGATACCTTTGATGCGACGTCTTCCGAAGCGCGGCTTTAATAATCCTAATCATGCGGTTTACAGCATTGTCAATGTCGGGCAGCTGGAGAAAATTTTTGCCGCCGGCAATGAAGTGGATGAGCAGTCTCTGGCCCAGAAGGGAGTGATTGTCAAGGGCAATGCCGGACTGAAAGTTTTGGGGGACGGTGACCTTACATTGTCTTTGACGGTTAAGGCCAAGAAGTTTTCCGCCTCGGCTCGACAGAAAATAGAATCAGCCGGCGGTTCCTGTCAGGAGATTTAGCCGGATTGGCCAGCCCTTTGGGGAAATATTAAACGAGTGAAAACTGAGCCGGAGAGCGGCAGGTGAATCCGGATAATAGGTGCAGTTCATGTTATCAGCTTATTTGAACAGTGTAAAGATACCGGAGCTGAGGAATCGGCTTTTGTTCACTCTCGGTATTGTCGCCTTGGTGAGATTGGCCGCCAATATCCCCAGCCCCGGAGTTGACGTAGATGCTCTGGAACAGCTCTTTACCCAAGTACAGGGTAGAGGAGCCGCCGGGGGCGGACTGGTCACCATGTTCGATCTTTTCAGCGGCGGCGCTTTGCAGAACTTCGCTGTCGGAGCTCTGGGGATCATGCCTTATATCTCAGCGTCGATTATTATGCAGTTGATGACACCGGTGATACCCTCTCTGGAAAAACTGCAGAAAGAAGGCGACTCCGGGCGCACAAAAATCAATCAGTACACTCGCTATTTGACCCTGCTTATCTGTCTGGTGCAGGGATTCGCGGCGGCGCGTGTAATGATGAACCCGGGTATGCTTTTCAGCGGAGTTGGAGATGCTCAGGTAGTCATCATGAGCGGACCTCACTTTATGTTCGCCAGTATCGTTGTTCTTACCGCCGGTGCCATGCTCATTATGTGGTTCGGTGAACAGGTCACTGAGAGGGGGATAGGCAACGGCGCGTCTTTGATCATTACGGTTAACATTATTTCGGCTCTCCCTTCGGCCGTTTTTCAGATGGTGCGGCTGGTGCGAAGCGGCACAGCCGTCGGCGGAACGGATTTCACTATTATTCATGCTTTGCTGTTGATTGTCATGTTTGTGGCGGTTTGCGCCGCCACGGTGGCTCTAACCCAGGGTCAGCGCCGGATTCCCATTAAACACGCCCGTCGTTCCGGCAGCCGCGGAGCCTCCGCCGGTCAGACCAGCTACCTGCCTTTGCGGATCAATTTCTCCGGGGTCATGCCGATAATTTTCGCCAGCGCCATACTTGTCTTCCCGCGTTTCGTGTTCAACGCCATAGAATTTACTCGGGCAAGGGGTTGGGCGGCCTACTTTCAACCGGGGAATAACGTTTACCTGGTCGTTTTCGGCGCGATGATCATTCTTTTCTCCTATTTCTGGGTGGCGAATCAGTTCAATCCCTTGAAGATCGCCGATAATTTACAAAAACAGGGCGGCTATGTGCCGGGGATACGTCCAGGCCAGCCGACGGCTGAGTATATAGATTCAATCATGACCAGAATTACCTTGGCCGGATCTCTTTTCCTGACCGGTATCGCCCTGATACCGATGATCCTGGCGGATCAGTTCAATATACCTTTTGCCGTAAGTTCCTTTTTCGGCGGCACCAGCCTGCTGATCATGGTAGGTGTAATGCTCGATACATTGCGGCATGTTGAATCCCACCTTTTATCCCATCACTATGACGGTTTTCTCAGCAAGGGCAAATTGCGCAGCCGACGCGGAAGATAGCCATTCAGTTCCGGGAAATGAGACGGTGTCCATCGTCTGCCGTCCAAAGAGAGCGGCGGTAAACGGGCTGTGATGAAAAACCGCTACGAAGTTCATAAGTCAATCTGGATAGACAGTATCCGGAAAAATCTTAAGCCAATATGAAAACATGATTCATCTTACTTGAAAAAAATCCAAATTCAAAATTCCAAATCACAAACAAATCCAAAATTCCGACTTTCAAAATTAAAATAGGTATTTTGTGCTTGGAGTATCGTTTTTTCGATACCCCCAGTTAGGACTTTTGGTCGGGTTGTGCTCAAATGTGTGTCCCCTTGTCTCGCACCTTGTCTCGCACTTAGTCTAAAAACTGAGGAATCGAAAGAAAACCAGACAAGGTGCGAGACAAGGGGAGCACAAAATTAGGTCTTGACCCCTTTCCGGACGGGATCTGGCTAGAAAGTCTCCTTAACTTCCTTGGTGTCTTCCATTAACCAATCTGTATTATACCCCCCGAAAAGTGTGCTGCTGGCGCCTCTCGCCGGATATACTGACTTGCCTTTCCGCCGCCAGTGTCGAAAATTCGGCTGTTATTATGCTTTCACTCCATTGGTTGAAGCCGGGTCGGTGGTTTATCGAAATCCGCGTTCCAGCAATATACTTTTGCGTGGAGATGACGAACCATGGCTGGGAATTCAAATACTCTCCGCCAAACCCCCTTTACTGCTGGAAGCAGTGGAAAGGCTTAGCGATTATACTTATGATGTGATTGATTTCAACATGGGTTGTTTTGTTCCTAAAGTGGTCAAGCGCGGAGCCGGGGCGGCGCTGATGGAAAAACCTGACTTGGCTCTTCGTTGTCTGGACCGGCTTGTCGTCACCGCTCCCTGGCCGGTTACCGCCAAGATTCGTATTCTCGACACAGTCGATCCAAAACCCACTGTGGATGTAGCCCGGAGGCTGGAGAACTGCGGGATTCGGGCGTTGACTATTCACGGTCGTCATCGGAGCCAGGGGTATTCAGGGGAAGTGTCCGCCAGCATTATTTCAGCTGTTCACAGTGAACTGAAAATCCCGGTCATAGCCAATGGGGGCGTGTTTGACCGAGAGTCCGCCGATGAACTGCGGCATCGCAGCGGCTGCAGTCGTTTGATGGCGGCCCGCGGAGCGATCGGCAATCCATGGATCTTCAGAGAATTGGCGGACAGCGCCGCGGACAAGCCTGCGCACAAGGAGATTTGCGAGGTTATGCGTGAACATGTGCTGGAGATGATCGAGATTTATGGAGAAAAAGCCGGCCTGCGGAACGCTCGCAAAATAATTCTTGCCTACTTGGTCGGGCGCGGTTACCCGCGCAAGCTGCGCGCGCAAGTGTCTGCTATTGTCAACCGTAATCAATTCGAAGATTTTTACCGGCTTGTTTGTCAATCGGGAATTTGTCCTGATTAATTCATGCGAATTCGGCCATGAATTATTCAGGCGCTTTTCAGCCCCCGCAGGGGGCGCACTTCATAAAGCTGGTCGACTAAGAGTATCCGATTAAGCCCGGCCCCCGGCACGGTGCGCCGGACACCCCGAGGGTGAGACTTTGTTGTATGGTTTCTGGTGTCAGGTTTCGGGTTTCAGAAAGTCAGAAAGACCTTGTCTCGCACCTTGTCCCGTTT
>PUNB01000145.1 GCA_003552565.1 Lentisphaerota bacterium | reverse complement strand
AGTGGTCAGGTCCCCGCGAGCCATAAAAGAGCCCGTTCCCTTGCGAGCACACCTTAATGCCCGCGAGGACGCGGGCGCTCCAGATGTATTGCCCGTAACCAAGTCTCTCCCGCGGAGTATCAGGTGCCTCGCGCCGGCGGTCGAGATAGTGGCCGGAGCTTCCAGCTCCGGATTCTCAGGCGAATCACCCCGAGAGTCGGGCTTGTGTGAAACATAATTTTGAATGCTGAATTTGACCACGACAGAATACATTTCCCCTCAAGTCCAGCAGTCCAGTAACAATCGCGCTCATCCATGGTTTTGTGATTCTTTTTTTACCCCTGATTGAGCAATAACCTATAAGAACAAGGAGAACAATAAGAAATGAAAAATACATCATTTACAAGCTGCGTACTTTTAACCTTGGCGGCAATGCTGGCTCTTTTTATCACTGCCTGCGGACAGCCAGTGGAGCCGGAAGGAAACAGCGTCTCTTCCATCGGTGTTTTTGACCTGCGGCGGGTATTGACGGAACTGGAACTGGAACAGGAGCTGGGGGAGAGAATCAGAGCCAAAGAAAGTTCTTTAAGCGAAAGAGTGGAAGCGCAAAGGAATCGTCTGCAGAATATGCTGCAATCTCGCCGAGAGGGCATGGCTGAAGAGTTGACCTCTGAAGAAATCGAGGAACTGACCCAGTTCGAAGCCAGAGCCACCCAGCAGCTTCAGGAACTGATCCGCCGCAGTGAGGTGGAACTAAATCAGTATCAGCAGCAGCTTCTTAATGAATTTAACCAAAGACTGCGACCGGTGGTTGAAGATATCAGCCGAGACTCGAACATGGAGATTATCCTGCTTAAACGCAATGTCTTTTCTATAACAAACGAGGATCTTGATATCACTGAAAGAATTATCGAGGTTATCGAGAACGACCCGGATTTGCGGCAGTCGCTAATCTCGGAAATCGAAGGAGAAGAATAATGGACTACAACGATTTTGTTGAACAGCAGATACAAGAAATCAAGGAAACCGTCGGCTCCGGTATCGCCGTCAATGCTCTCAGCGGCGGGGTTGACAGCGCCGTGGTTACCGCCTTGGCGCATCAGGCGCTGGGAAAACAGCTGAAGACTTTCTTCGTCGATAACGGTCTCATGCGCAAAGGCGAACCGGAATTGGTTAAAAAGGCCTTTGACGATTTGAGTATTCCGATCACCGTAATCGACGCTCGGGATGAATTCCTGGGGGCTTTGCGAGGAATTAAGGATCCGGAAGAAAAAAGACAGGCGATTACTGACACATTCTATTCCAAACTTTTCCGCCGGGTGGTCCAGGAAAGCGGGGCACAGTTCCTCTTTCAAGGCACTATTCTTACAGATATAGAGGAAACGGTCGCCGGTATAAAAAGGCAGCACAACATACTTTCTCAGCTTGGGATTGACTCGCAAAAAGAATACGGCTACACCGTTCTGGAACCGCTTAAAACCCTGCGCAAGGACGGGGTGAGAAAAGTGGGCGAGATGCTCGGCCTGCCCACTCGGCTGACTCGCCGCATACCGTTTCCCGGTCCGGCTCTGGCGGCCCGGATCATCGGGGAAGTCACCGCGAACGACCTTGAAATTGTACGGGAGGCAACCGCCGTGGTCGAAGAAGAACTGGACTCTTCCGGAGCGTTCCAGTATATGGCGGTGCTTTTCAAAGATCGAGCCACCGGCATCCGTAATAATCGACGGGAGTTCGGCCGAATTATCGCTGTGCGCTGTATAGAAAGCGTTGATGCCAGAACCGCCGAACCAAGCCGTCTGCCGTGGGAAACTTTGCAGCGAATCTGCGACCGCGTCACGAACATCCCGCAGGTGAATCGCTGTCTCTACGACCTAACTCCGAAACCGCCGGCGACGGTGGAATATATCTGAAAGTCAATTATGAAAATCAAATCCATACAGGTAGGCCCCCTTGAAGTTAACTGTTACCTCGTCTTCAATGAAGATCAAGGAGACGGGCTGGTGATTGACCCCGGGGATGACAGTGAGATATTGATCAGGACCATCAGTCAATGCCGCTTCACTCCCCGTCTTGTTTTTCTGACTCATGCCCACATCGACCATATCAGTGCGGTCGGTGAACTGTCGGCGGAATACAACTGCCCGGTATGGCTGCATCCAGGCGATCTTGAGCTTTACAACTCACCCGCCAATCAACTGCCGCCCTGGCTGCCGCCGGCGGAGAATCTCCCAGATCCTATTTCCGAACCACCGGAGTCCATAGCAGGAATGGAATTTTCCATCCTGCACACGCCGGGACACAGTCCAGGAAGCTGCTGCCTGCACTTCGCGAAAGAAGGCCAGCTTTTCAGCGGCGACACCCTTTTCCAAGGCTCCGTCGGACGCACCGACCTGCCGGGCGGAAGCCAGGAAACTCTGACACGGTCAATACAACATTTATTCTCCGTAGTTCCGATATCCACACGGGTTCACTGCGGGCACGGTCCTTCCACCACCGTGGAAGCAGAAAAAATGCATAACCCTTTTGTAAACTCCCAAACCTATTGACCGGTTTTACAAGCATCCCATGGGATGGTCTGGTTAAGCGAGCCGGTTAAGTGTATTGGGGCATGAGGTGTAACACGCTTATGTGAAACACCGCAACTATCTTAAAGCGGCGTCGGGCCGCCGCACTCCAAAGATGCTTCGCATCAGTTCATGACACCGAGCCGAAGGCTCTTTCGGAGTGCGGTGAGCTCTCACCGCTTTGGTATAGCAGGTTGTATGAAACACGGTTCGTCGTTCATCGTGCTTAGTTCGTCGTTATTGGCGTTTAACGATAATCCGCTTCAGGCGGAACGAGAACGGATGACGAGTCTCATAATCGTTCACCTTTCTCGTCGCCGATCTCGTTCACCGCTGTTTCTATTTCCGGGTATCAGGCGCCTCGCGCCGGCGGTCGGGCTTATGTGAAACACGGTCGTTTTGTTCTCCGTTTTTCCCACTAGAAACGAACCATTTTATATCAGTGTTAATCTGTGTCCATCCGTGGTTTTATTTTCTGCCTTT
>PUNB01000054.1 GCA_003552565.1 Lentisphaerota bacterium | reverse complement strand
TGAATTTTGAAGTGGAGCTGCCTGGTCTGTCCGAAACTCAACATTCAGAATTCAGAATTCAATATTCATTATTAGTATTCACTGTTTCTTCCCCGGGGTATGTGGCCTGTTGCGCCACCGGCCGGGCTTGTATGAAACTTCCTCTCGGTGATCGGTTATCAGTCATCCGAGTACCGTAATCGTACACGTACTCGTACACTCAAATCTTCGGGGTTAGAAATAATGACGATTAGCGTGTACGAGTATGTGTAAAAGTACGTAGAGTCTCTCCTTCGGGGTATCAGGCGCTTCATGCCGTCGGTCAGTATTACGTGGAACTTCGCGGGCCACCTGGAGACGACGGGCCGCCGCCGTTTATACCGCCCGAGGCCGGGCGGCTCCATTCCGTACCCCTTACAAAAACACTCCACCCGACTAGCCTGTTTCAACATAAAGGCTATATTAATAAATTATGGTTTTTGACACATACAACAATAGAATAAGAAAAACTCCTCCAGCCTCTCCGGAGATGCCGGAAAGACCGGTCAAACCGCGCCTGGCGGTATTCGGAGGATCGTTTGATCCGGTTCACAACGGCCATTTGTTCATCGCCGGCAGTCTGTTGCGCCAGAAATTGACGGAAGAAGTTCTGCTGGTGCCGGCGGGAACGCCGCCGCATAAGCAGGAAGGTCTAATGGCGTCACCCGAGCACCGACTGGCTATGTTGAAACTGGCGGTTGAAGAATACCCCGGCATCAGCGTCTCTGATATTGAACTCGCCCAAGAGTCGATGCCCGCCTATACTATCAATACGCTGGAAACACTGACCCGATTGTTTCGCGACTCCGATATTCATTTCGTTATCGGCATGGACAGTCTGCTGGATATACCCAATTGGCATCGCGCCGGCGAACTGGTCAACCGCCATTCTTTTCTGGTTTATCCGCGCCCCGGCTTTGAACCCCCTTCTCCAGCCATGCTCGCGCCTCATTTCGGACCGCGCAATGCCGAAAAACTCCGCCGCTCAATCATCAATCTGCCGGAAATGCCTGTTTCCGCCACCATGATCCGGGAAACTGTATCGCAGAGACAATCATTGTGCGGCCTGGTTTGCGACAGCGTCGCCCGATATATTCGAGAACACAAACTTTATCAGGACCATGAATAATTAATGGTTCCTTACAGAATTCTGGTTTCAGTTTTTTAGGGTGATCGAGAGATTTTTCCAAAATTCTGAAACCAGACACCAAGCTGTTACCCACAAAATCTAAGAAAAAACTATTAGCAACCCATTCGTTTTGTGAAAGAGCTAAATTATGGAACCCCACCCACAGAATAACAAGTCCAGCGAACTGGAAGCGGCCCGCGCCGCCGCCGAAGCCTGCGACCAACATCATGGCCGGGATATTTATCTTTATGATCTCAAGGAATCCTCTATGCTGGCGGATTTTTATCTTATCTGTACAGGCACGTCAGAGCCGCATTTAAAGGCTCTGGCCGATCATATTGAAGAAAGAATGGCCCTTTTTCAGCGGCAGCCGCAACATATCGACGGTTCCGCCGCCAGTCGCTGGATTGTTGTCGATTACGGATACCTGGTTATCCATCTGTTCATGCCCGCTATGCGTCGCTATTATGAACTGGAAAATCTATGGCAGGACACCGCTGAAATCATCTACGCCAGCGCGACGGAAGACGGTGAGGATGATAAACCGATACCGGTCTTCTGAAAATGCAATAAACACATTGAAAACATAAGGAAAAAAACAATTATGAATTCTTCAGACGGCATGAATTACGCCCCTCAGGGAAAACCGAATCCGGTTGTTAAACCGGGCGAATTTCCTTTCGCCGCCATGGCTCTGGATCACGGGCACATTAACGGTCAGTGTCGCGGCCTTGTCGAAGCCGGCGGCGAACTGCGCTATGTCTATGATCCTGATCCGAAAAAAGTGGAGGCTTTCACCAAGCGCTTTCCCCAGGCTGAACCGGTAAGTAGTCCCGAGGCAATTTTGAACGACCCGGAAATCCGACTCGTCGCCGCCGCCGCTGTTCCCTGCGAACGCGGCCCCCTGGGTGTTCGTGTGATGGAAGCCGGCAAAGATTATTTCACCGACAAAACCCCCTTCACTTCCTTCGATCAGCTCGAACTGGCACGCAAAAAGACCCGCGAAACCGGCCGGAAATATATGGTTTATTACAGCGAAAGACTGCATGTTGAATGCGCAATGTTCGCTGGTGAACTCATTGACCGCGGAGCCATCGGCAGGGTTTTCCAGGTTATCGGCTTCGGGCCGCACCGCATGGGGGATCCGAGCAAACGTCCCGACTGGTTCTTCGAAAAGGCCAAGTACGGCGGCATATTGACTGACATCGGCAGTCATCAGTGTGAGCAGTTTCTGCACTACACCGGCGCTAAAGACGCACAGGTGACCAATGCCAGGGTGGCCAATGTCAATCATCCGCAATTTCCAGAACTGGAGGATTTCGGCGAGGCCTCTCTGGTGGCTGACAACGGCGCTTCTTTCTACTACAAAGTGGACTGGTTCACTCCCGACGGACTGCGTTCCTGGGGAGACGGCAGAACCTTTATTTTCGGCACCGACGGCTACATTGAACTGCGTAAATACGTTGACATCGGCACCGAACGAGCTGGCGATCAGCTGTACCTGGTGAACAGCGAGGGCGAACAGCACATGGAACTCAAGGATCAAGTCGGTTACCCCTACTTCGGCCAATTGATCCTCGACTGCCTGCACCGAACCGAAAACGCCATGACCCAGGAACACACTTTCAAAGCCGCTGAACTGTGCCTGAAATGTCAGCAGAAAGCCGAGGCCTGAGCGGAACTTAATAATTGGCGACAAGCAAAAAAGCAGCCCGGGAACATCCCCTCCGCTACGGGCGAGGATTTGACCACCTTGCGCGTGGCCAGACAGGCTGCCCGCAGTACTTTGGGTCCGTTTGTGAGCGGAGCCGCGTCAGCCGCGAACCGCATGTAATACGGTCGTCCTCGGCCGTACCGGTGAGCGGCGCATAAGCAGCTCCGGGAGAGGATCTGACCACCTTGCGCGTGGCCAGACAGGCTGTGCGCAGTACTTTGGGTCCGTTTGCGAGCGGAGCCGCGTCAGCCGCGAACCGCATGTAATACGGTCGTCCACAGGGTTAAAGATTACGGATTAAGAATTACAAATTATGTTATCTAAAGGTCTCTCACCTTCGGGGTATCAGGCGCATCGCACCGGCGGTCGAGATGGTGGCCGGAGCTTCCAGCTCCGGATTGCTAGGCGCATCGCGCCGGCGGTCGGGCTTATGTGAGACTGCGTGGTTTCAGTGTTCAGTGTTCAGGGAGACTGGCTAGGTGCTAGGGGCTAGGCGCTAGGGGCTATGCCCCCGCCGGGCTTGTCCCGGCGGAGCAGCAGATTGGTTTTCAGAAATTTGTAGACACCCCCTCAGGACTTGACAAACCCGAAACCTGACACCAGAAACCATTCAACAAGTCTCTCCCGCGGGGTATCCGACACCTTGCTTCGGCGGCTATGCGAATGTAGGACAGATCCTTATTTTCTTGCAACCATGGCATTCCGGTTTTTCACATGAACCAGAAATCATTCACAAGCGCCAATTTCAACCTTATCCTGATTGCAATCACGCTTCTGGCGATTTTTCTAAGGCTGCTGGTGCTGTGGCAGCTGCGGGAAACCCCCTCCTTCGTCTCTCCTCCCTCCGGCACTGACATGCATACATACTGGCGCTTGGCCGAGGCGGTTACGGAAGGAAATTTTCCTGAACGATTCTACTATCAACCCTTCTATTACAGTGTTTTTCTGCCGATTTTAATTTTATTATTCGGCTCATCTCCCTGGGCACTGGCGATACCTCAGGCCGTCTTGGCGGGAGCCGCCGTATGGCTGGTCGGCTGGAGTGGTAAAAGACTGTTCGGCCCGCGGGCCGGGCTGCTGGGCGCTCTGTGTCTTACCTTCGCCCGTATGCATATATTTTACACTCCATTTGCCTTGATGGCGATTCTGCAGAGTTTCTGGCTGACAGCAATCATCGCCCTGATGATCTGGACAGTTCAGCGCCCGACGGAAAATTGCAAAGGTGAAAGCCGCCGCTGGGGATTATTCGGGCTGATATTCGGCTGCGCCAATTTGACTCGAGGCAATATAATCCTGCTGCTGCCGGGATTACTGGCGGTCCTGGCGTGGCGGCACTGGGGAAACTGGCGTAAGCTGACTCAGTACGCATTGTTCTTTCTTATTACGATGTCATTGGTGCAGCTGCCTTTTTCTCTGCGCAACCTGGCTCACACCGGCCGCTGGACCGGCCCTTCCACTGCCGCGGAAGCCGTATTGGCCTTGGGCAACAATCCGGAAGCGCCCCCAGGGGGACTGTTTTATCCGCCGACTTACGAAACCTGGATGGAAAAGGCCGGACGGACCGGTGAAGAACGAATTTCCGTGGTCCGCTCGATAAGCAGGTGGATCGCGCGTGAACCTTTGGCCTGGACGGAATTAAAAGTGCGAGCGGCCCTGCTTTTCTGGGCGCCCATGGAAATACCCAACAACGTCAGCCTGGATCATGATGGCGGTGCTTCATCCTTTCTTCACCGGGACTTTCTTCTGGACTTCTGGCTGTTGGCCGGCCTGGGGCTGGCCGGCACCGGATTCGCGTTGACCACCCCGGGAAAACGAAGACAGGCGCCCGTGCTTTTTGCTGCTTATATAATCCTTGCCTACTGGGCGGGGACGGCGCTGTTTTATATCCTCGCTCGTTTCCGCCTGCCGCTTGTGCCGATACTGTGCGTTTTTTGCGGTTACGCTCTGCATCGTTGTATTGGAGAAATAAAACTGTGGCATCGTTACGGCCTGACTCCCCGCGCCAAAAGCCAGCTCACACGCTTCGCCTTGGTTCTTCTGCTCCCGCTCCTGTTGGTGCTGCGGGGGTTTGAACTTTACCAAAATCACTTGGAAACCGGTATGGTCCGATTGGCTCGTCCGCATGGCGTTCTGGCGCAAGACGAAGAAAAGAGAATCATTTATGATCATGGTCCCGAGTTTCTCGGCGGCTGGCGGCTGCTCGAATTCCCCCCTGCCCCTCTGGAAACCATTATCGACAAACAATTTTCCATATCTCCAGTCCAGGAACTTATGGATCGCCGTCCCGTGCAGCTGCGGCTGCCGCTGATTTTTCCGGCGGCCGGGAGAGTTTCCATCGATGTCTTCCATGACAATCAATCAGCGGGTCAAATTGAAGCTCGGGGAAGCGCTGACAGAAGAGGCGTTCAATGGGTGGAAGTTCCACTGGACCTCAAGGCACAACCGCACTTGCAGGATGACTCGAATGAAAAATTCGCTGAAAGCATTGATCTGCGAATAAAAGTGACTGCGATAGAAGGCACTGCGCCATATTTGGTAATTGACGAACAAAGACATTACAATCGAACCCGAGTAAAGATTTCTGAAATCCCCTCCCCCCATTTCGAAGATGACTACGAAGCCGCTCTGCAGCTGGTTTTTCAATGAACCGCTGTTCTCCTGGCAGGCATCCCGGAGTCATGGCACAAGCAAGAAGGTTACTTTTCAAATTGAGCGGGCAGCTTGTTTCAATTCACAGTCATTTCTGTCGGTTAAGCGGGTCGGTTAAGTGTGTTTGAACAAGGGTGGCGGTTAAGAAAGCGATTAAGTGTATTGGGGCACCTCTCTCTAAACACTTCAGCACCCTCTTAAGCCCACCCTTCGTCTCACACTTACTTGGTTACGCTTAAACTACTATCTTTGTCGGTCTGTAACCCCGAAACCTGACACCTGAAACCTGACACTGTCATGACACCTGGAACCAAGCTGTTACCCACAAAATCTAAGAAAAAACTATTAGCAACCCATTCGTTTTAAGAAAGAACTTACACCGTGATGACAAACAAGACCACAAACTCCGCTGATTCACTGTCGCCGGTTTACGGATACCTGAAAAACCCTTCGCTTATTGATTATCCCGGTCATTACAGCGGAGTAATGTTCACCTCGGGCTGCAATTTCCGCTGCGGGTTCTGTCATAATCCCGCCTTGATGCGGGAACGGCGGCCGGGGCTCTCATGGGGGAAGCTGAGAACGGCATGTGAGGATTATCAGCGACAATGGGTGGACGGAATCGTCATCACTGGCGGTGAGCCGACCATTCTGGAAAGTGAACTGCTGGAGCTGATTCAATTTTTTCGTGATCTCGGGTTTCTCGTCAAGCTGGACTCGAACGGTTCCCGGCCGGATGTACTGAAACAGGCGCTTCCAATGATTGACTACGCGGCCATCGATGTCAAGTGCAGCTTGGAGCGATATCCGGTTTTTGTCGGCTTTCCGCACCCGGAAAAAATTGTTGAATCCATTGCTTTGCTGAGGGAATCATCTATTGATTATGAATTCCGAACAACCGTGATAGAATCCGTGCATGAAGAATCAGAGATACTGAGTATCGGAGAACTTATAAAACCGTGCCCCCGCTACATTCTGCAAACCTTCATCCCCAGAGAGGACACGCCGGACAATGAGTTTGCCGGACTTAAGCGCACCACGCCTGATTACATGACCAAATTGAAAAAACTTCTGGAACAACAAGGATGCGCCGAAGAGGTTATTGTTAAATAGCTTTCCACATCCTTCCCATGGGATGGCTGAATTAACCTTGTCCCGAATCCGCATGAGGCGGATCACAAACCTAATTCCAAAGTCAAAAAAACACTGGACAAGGTGCGAGACAAGGTTCGGGACAAAGTTTTTTATACCGCAACAGTCTCTCCCTCAGGGTATCAGGCGCTTCACGCCGGAAACGGGGCTCATGCGAGACTCTGTATAAACGCACCAATAACTGACGGGTTAAAAAGATAACGCTCCGCCGTTTGTCAATCCTCGACGGCCGGTTATATTGGGGTTTTAGTATCAACCTGAATCCGTTAAAAAATTGGCGAAAAGTTTATCATTATTCTTGTCAACAGTGATTTATAAAAAATCTCAGTTGCACCCGATGGTTTAAAATGTATGTTTCGCCAATTTATCCACTTCGGGAATCAGGATAAGCCAATCTTTCGTTGCAAAATATATTCCCACGACTGTGCTGACTTTTCTTCATATTCGCAATTTAGCCACGGTGCCGGAACTGGAGATGGATTTCGGTTCCGGCCTGAACGCGGTCACCGGCGAGACGGGCACCGGAAAATCGGTGATCATGGGGGCCCTACAGGCGCTTCTCGGCGGCAGAGCGGATAAATCAATGATTCGGCACGGCGAAAAACGCTGTGAAATCACGGCGGAAATATCCCTGGCCGAAGCGGTTCCTGAATTAACTGAAAACCTGACCGGAATTCTTGAACAGGCAGGGGTCTGTCCATGCGAAGATCAACAATTACTGCTGCGCCGGGTAATCACCCCGAGCAGCTCCCGATCTTACATAAACAATTCCGCAGTCAATCTGGACGTTCTGCAGGCGGCGGGCAATCTTTTAATCGATATTCACGGCCCGCATGATCATCAGTCGCTGCTGGCCTCCGGATGTCAATTGGAGCTGCTGGACGGCTTCGCTGAACTCCAGGAATGGCGTCAGGCCTGCGCCCGCGCCTATCGGCAGCAGCAGGATTGCCGGCAGGAAATGAAGGAACTCCGTGAACTCACGGTTGATCCGGCTGAACATGAAATACTGTCGCATCAACTGCGCGAGATACAGCAGGCCGAACTTAATCCTGAAGAGGAAAAGGAACTGCATCGTCAGTATCGGCTGGCGGCCAATGCCCGAAACCTTCTGGATGAAAGTGAAAAATGCCGCCAGCTTTTAAGCGAAAGCGATGACTCCGCCATTGAGCGATTGCGTCCGGCGGTGGCGGCCCTGGAAACAATGACGGAAAGCGGGGGAGAAAAAATCGCCGAACTGCACGCTCAGCTCGAAAATGTCATCTCCCAGATTGATGATATCAGCGGCGAGCTGTCTGAATTCGCTGACACAGTGGAACTGGACGGAGGGAATCTGCAAAGTCTGGAGACACGCCTGGAGGAGATTCAGCGACTGCGGCGCAAGTACGGCGGCTCGGTGGAAGCGGTTTTACAGCGGGCCCAAACACTCTCTGAACGACTGGCGGCAACTGAACAGCGCGACCAGCGATTGCAGGAGCTGCAGAAAAGACTCGACAGTTTAGAAAAAGAACATCTCCAGCATTGTGAGGAATTAAGCCGCCGCCGCCGAGCGGCAGCCGAGGAGCTGGCCGAGAAGGTGCAGGGGAAACTTTGTAATCTCGGTTTCGCCGATTGCCGGTTCGAAATCAACCTGGAAGAATGCGACCCCGGCCCGAAAGGCGCCGACCGAGTGGAATTTAACTTCGCCCCTAATCCCGGCGAAGGAATACTGCCTCTCAGGAAGATTGTCAGCAGCGGTGAAATGGCGCGGGTGATGCTCGGGATCAAGGCGGTTTTCACAAGCGTTGATCAGATTCCCGTTCTGGTTTTTGACGAGGTGGACGCCAACATCGGCGGCCGCACCGCCAACCAGGTGGCTCGGGAACTGGCCCGGATCGGCGGCCGGCATCAGATATTCTGCATTACCCATTTACCCCAGATCGCGGCGGCCGCCGCCAATCATTACCGGGTGTGGAAGAACAGTCGCGACGGGCGCACTGTCACCGATATGCAGGAACTGGATATGGATCAGAGAGTCAATGAAATCGTCCGGATGATGGGCGGCGAAGAAACCTCCGAAACCGCCCGCCGGCACGCTTACGATATGATAAAAGAGAAGTTTAAGAAAAATGATAAAATATAAACTCCCCCACATTGTCACTAGTCCGCTTATTCCATCGTTATTGCTTATGGCCGGGGTTATGTTGTCGGCCGTATCTTGTCAGCGCCGCGATTCCGAAGAACTGCTGCGCGAGGCTATGACCGCGGCCCAGTCAGGTGACTGGGAGTATGCCCGTGAATACGCCCGCAGAGCCGGCTCTCGGGATGAACGGGAGTATCGAGCTGATATGCTCCTTGGGTTAAGTCATTATTACCTCAATGATAAAGAGAATGCCATACCGCCGCTGCGCCGCGCGGCGGAAAGACTGCCGGAAAATTTCACCGCGCAATATCTTTACGGCTGGATACTTTGCGAAAACGACAATTATCCGGAAGCGCTGCCGCCGCTGCGCCGCGCTTTCGAGATGGACGATCAGCATCCGCAGGTGCTGGCCCTTCTGGTTCGCGCCTGCCTGGAACAGAACCTGATCGAGGGTGTCCGGTACGCGCAGCGGCTTATGAGCCATGAGGAATACCGCCGCCGGCCGGAGCCGCTGAACGCTATCGGCATATTGTGGATGGGTGAACCAAATTATCAGCGTGCCAATGCCTTTTTTCAGCAGGCTTTACAGCGGCAGCAGGATAATCCGGTGATTCTGCAGAACCTGGCGGTGCTGCATGATCTGTACCTTAATGACCGGCGGACGGCTATACAGTATTATCGCCGCTGCATGGCCGCCAGTCAGCAAATCGGCGACCGGGAAAGATTCCAGCAAGTGCTTGCGAGATTGCAACTTCTGCGTGCACAAGGTGAATAAACCATGCCTCATATACCGGAAGAAACAATTGAAGAAATCCGTCATCGGGCCGATATTGTTTCTGTGGTCGAAGCTTATGTGCCGCTGAAAAAACGCAATCAGGATTTCTGGGCCTGCTGCCCTTTCCACCAGGAAAAGACTCCTTCTTTCAAACTCAGTCCATCATACCAGACCTATCATTGCTTCGGATGCGGAGCCGGCGGCAATGTTTTTCAGTTCATCATGGCTCAGGAGAACGTTGATTTCGTCGGCGCGGTGGAACTGCTGGCCCAACGCTTCGGCGTGGTCATTCCGGAATCTTCCTCCGGCGGTGGAGAGTCCCGGCAGAGAAACGAAAAAGCCAAACACAAAGACCAGCTGCATTCCTGTCTGCGCGACATTGCCGCTTGGTACCACCAGCTTTTGAAGCAGACGGAAGGGGAAACTGCCCGGGCTTACCTGTCGGAGCGCGGCCTGGATCAGGATACCATTGAACGTTTCGGACTCGGATTCTCCCCCGATTCCTGGGAAGCGGCTATGCGCTGGGGCGAGCGGCATGACTACCCGCAATCGATCTTGCTCGAAAGCGGTATGCTTATTGAAAGAGAAACGCCGAACGGCAAACGCGTTTATGACCGTTTTCGCAATCGTATCATGTTTCCTATCCGCGATGAATTGGGCCGAGTGGTCGGTTTCAGCGGCCGAACCATGGAGCAGGATTCAAAAGCCGCCAAATATATTAATACTCCCGACACCGACCTTTTTCATAAACGTAAACTGCTCTACGGCCTGGACCTGGCCCGCACCAATTTCAAAAAACACGGTTACGCCCTGGTTTGCGAGGGACAGCTGGACGTTATCGCCTGTCACCGCTGCGGTTTCGACAACGCCGTGGCGCCGCAGGGCACAGCTTTCACTGAAGACCAGGCGCGCATCCTTAAACGCTTCACTTCCGCCGTCACTTTCGCTTACGATTCCGACAAGGCCGGTCTGCAGGCGGCGGCGAAAAGTGTGAAAACAGCGCTTTCTCTGGAACTGCGTCCGCAAGTGATAACCATGCCGGAAGGAGCCGATCCGGACAGTATATATCAGGCTCAGGGAGCTTCCGCGCTGCGGTCGATTCTGGAAAAAGCCGAGGACGCCATGGAGTTCCTTTTCCGTTTCGTTTCTCTTGAAGACGACCCGCAGAGCGCTCACGGCAAAGACCGGATTGCCTGGTTTCTGCTGGATATTTTCAGTGTTCATCCCAGTGCCATTCTGCGCTCCGCTTACTGTCAATGGCTGAGCGGTAAACTGCAAGTGCCGGAAGAGGCGGTTTTTGAAATGCTCAACCGCCTTATGCGGCGGCAGGCACAATCCCGCCGGCGCGACCCGGACTCGGAACCATCTTTGCCCTCGTTTGACGGTTCTTCAGCGAGCAGCGGCGCCAAGACAATTTCGCAAATCGATACCGCGATCATCGCCTTGCTTGACCTGGCCTTGTATCATGGTTCGATAGCCCATGAACTGGTTCAGCGGCTGAATCGGGAATTCCTCGGACGCACCCCGCCGGCCAAAGCGCTGAACCTGCTGCTGGACGAAACTGAAAGCAAAGGGCACCAGGAGGCCGGCAAAGCCTTGGCGGCCAGCGACGACCTGATCTCCGACCCCCGCGTCAGCCGGGTTCTGGCCGCCTCCCGCTTTCCCGAGCTGACGCTGGATAAAGAGGACACCAATAAACGCCGGCAAGTCGAAAAAAAACTGCAGCAGGCTATGGAAGACTGTCTTTCGGTTATTGAACGCAATTCCCTGGAACGCGTCCTGCAGCGGCTGGATCGGGAAATTGAAGCCGAAAACGATCCTGAAAGACAGCGTGAGAAACTTCTGGAATATCAGAAACTGGTGCAAAAAAGCAGGCAACTGCACGCTCGACATCATGGGTAATATTCGTATACTGCCAACCGAAACAGCCAATCGTATTGCCGCCGGCGAAGTGGTCGAACGCCCGGCCTCCGCCGTCAAAGAACTGGTGGAGAACGCCATTGACGCCGGAGCAAAAAAAATAACCGTTAAAATCGAAAACGGCGGCCGCAAATTGATTCAAGTCATCGACGACGGTCACGGCATGGATCAGGAAGACGCGATGCTCGCCCTGGAAGCGCACGCCACCAGTAAAATCCAGGACTTCTTCGATATCGACCGGATTCAAACCCTGGGCTTTCGCGGTGAAGCTCTTCCCAGTATCGCCGGTGTCAGCCGTTTTCGTTTGCAGACACGGACCAAGGAAGCGACCGCCGGCACTGAAGTCACGGTTGACACCGGCGCCATCCGGGATGTTCGGGAATGCGGCTGTCCAACAGGTACCTGCGTGACCGTGCGTCATCTTTTCGCCAACCTCCCGGCCCGGCGGAAATTCCTCCGCAGTGTCGCCACGGAACAGGGACATATCCAGGAGATGATACTGCTGCAGGCGCTGTCGCACCCGGAAATAGGATTTGAACTTTTTCTGGATCAGACCCCCGCTTTGCGAGTCACTCCCGCCAAGGATTTGTCAACCCGCATGCGCATGCTCCTGGGCAAAGAGATCGGCGAAGCCATGATCGAGGTTGATTACCAGGAAGACAATGTGTCAATCCACGGCTTTGTCGGCAGACCCGGCATAACTCGCTCCAGCCGGCGGGAACAGCGTTTTTTTGTCAACGGCCGGCCGGCCTCGGCTGATCCGCTTTATTTCGCCGTCCGCGACGCCTACCACACACTGGTCATGAAAGGACGTTATCCGCCGGTGGTACTGTACTTGCAGCTGCCGCCGGAAGAAGTGGATGTCAACGTGCATCCAACCAAGCGCGAGATTCGCTTTCGCGACGGTCGTCGCGTCGGCCGCCTGACCGCCGCCGCGGTGCGCCGGGCGCTGCGAGAACTGACCAGCGACATGGTGGCGCCTTCACGCTTTCCCGAAGACACTTACAAAGGTTTCTCCGCCGGCCCCTCGGAAAGCGGCGCTCCGTCATCCACGGCATTCTCATCGAAGGATCATGCCCCCTCTGAAGCAAAGACGGATTCTCCCGCTGCCTCCACTCCCCCCTCCCCTGAACATACCGGTATGCCCGTTGACAACAGCCTGAAAAGCGAACAGACTGCCGCCGGCCGGCAAGAGAGCCAGCAGACGGAGTCGCCGGAAACCCTGCCATTCATCAACAGCGGCGGCGATCCAGATCGTATCACCACCTCCGCTTCAGCTTTCAGCCACAGCCGGCTGCGGGACCTGCGAGTCATTGGAATTTTCCGCAAGCTGTATCTGTTGGCTGAAGGTCCAGACGGTTTGGTTTTGATCGACCATCATGCCGCCCACGAAAGAGTGCTTTACGAAAAAATTCTGGCTCAGGCCAAGTCGGAAGCATTAAACAGTCAATCGCTGCTGCTGCCGGTCAGTCTTGAATTCTCTCCCGCCGACGCCTCTATGCTGAACCGGAATCTGAAAACTTTCCGCCGCCTCGGCTTCCAGATCGAACCTTTCGGCGGCGGCGCTTTCCTGATTAGCGGAGTGCCGCCGCATTTACCGAAGGAAAACATCGCTGGAATGATGCGGGATCTGCTTGATGAACTGCAGACATCCAGCTCGGTTTCCAATATCCGTCTGGACGAACAAAGAATCGCCCAGGCCGCCTGCAAGCACGCTGTGAGAGCCGAGGAAAAACTGAATCAGGAAGAAATACAAAAATTACTGAGCGATTTGGTTCAGACGGAAATGCCCTACACCTGCCCGCACGGCCGTCCCGTGATGATCAACCTCCCCCACTCCGAGATTGAAAAACGCTTCGGCCGCCGGCAAAGTTAAAACAAGCTGCCCAAAATCAGATCGACAACCTTTTTCGCGGAGGGTGCTAGCTTGAGGTTATGCGAAAAGGTGTTTATGGTCTATACACGCACGAATAATAAAACCTTGTCTCGCACCTTGTCTCGCACTTAGTCTAAAAAATGAGGAATCGAAAGAAAACCAGACAAGGTGCGAGACAAGGTGCGAGACAAGGTGCGGGACTTATGTTGCATGCAACATAAGTCCCGTTATGTTGCGTTCCGCGTTATGTTGCGAAACCGGTTGTTCTCGTGCCTGCAGACGCTCTGATTCAAAGCTTGTTCGCAACATAATACTGCTTTTGAGACAGTCCAGTCAGGAAATC